>JBAPSR010000241.1:0-2949 GCA_049281755.1 Binataceae bacterium (SeqCode) | reverse complement strand
GGGCTCGAAACGCGTGCTCGAAGAAGTTCGCCTGGTGGTCGGGCGCGAGAGCAAAATCCGCGTCGCCGGACCCAACGGCGCGGGCAAGACCACTTTGCTCAGTGCGATGCTGGGTGCGGCGCATCTGCCGCGCGAGCGCGTGATGTTTTTGCCGCAGGAGCTCACCGAAGCCGACGGCACGGCGATGCTCGCGGCGGTGCACATCCTCAGCGCTGAAGATCGCGCGCGCGTGCTGACGCTCGCGGCGGCGCTCGGAGTCGATCCCGGCCGAATCCTCGGCTCGCAGTCGCCGTCGCCCGGAGAGGCGCGCAAACTCGCGCTCGCGTATGGGCTCGGGAGGCAGGTCTGGGCCTGCGTCCTCGATGAGCCGACCAATCATCTCGACATGCCCGCGATCGAGCGGCTCGAGGAAGCGCTCGCGGCGTATCCGGGCGCGCTCGTGATCGTCACGCACGACGATCCACTGGCATCGCGCACAACCCGCGAGCAGTGGAGGATCGAAAACGGCCGGATCCAAGTGTCATCGAGCCTGGTACATGCATGAGCGCTTGCGGTCATGATTTACTCGACCCGTGTGATCTGATGATCGTGTGGCAACGATGAGCGAGCGGCCAAATATTGTTCAGATCGTCGCCGACGACATGGGCTACGGCGATTTCTCGTGCTTCAACGGCGATGCCTCACGCACGCCCACACTCGATCAGCTGGTGCGCGAGGGGTTGTGCCTGACGCAGCACTACTCTGCGTCTCCGGTGTGCGCGCCGGCGCGCGCTTCGCTGATGACCGGCCGCTATCCGCATCGCACCGGCGTGCTCGACACGCTCGAGACTCGCGGGCTGGATCGGCTGGCGCTGCGCGAGCGCACCGTCGCGGATTTCCTCGCGCGGGCGGGCTACGTCACCGCCCTGGTCGGCAAATGGCACAACGGCGCGTTCGACGCGCGCTATCATCCGAACCGGCGCGGCTTCGGCGAGTTCGCCGGATTCTCCGGCGGATGGCATCCGTACTGGCAATGGCGAATCGACCGCAATGGCTCCACGAGCGGGCCTGATGGCCGCTATCTTACGGACGTATTCACGGATGAGGCGATCGAATTTCTCAGACGGCACCGGCGCGAGAAGTTTTTTCTGCATCTCGCGTACAACGCGCCGCACTTCCCATTCGAGGCGCCCGAGGCCGAGCTGCAGCCGTTCATCGAGAGCGGAAAATTCACGACCGCCGTCAGCGCGATTTACGCGATGCTGCACGCGATGGATCGCGGGGTCGCGCGCGTGCTCGAAGAGCTCGACCGGCTTGGGCTCGCGAACAACACGCTGGTGATGTTCACCAGCGACAATGGTCCGCAGTTCGGCGGCAAGGGCGACAACTGCACTGACCGTTTCAACTGCGGTTTCTCAGGCTCGAAGCTTTACGTCTATGAAGGCGGAATCCGGCTGCCGATGGTGCTGCGATGGCCGGCGGGTATCGCGGGCGGGCGCACGCTGGATGCGATGTTTCACTTCACCGACTGGATGCCGACAATACTCGCGGCGGCGGGCGCCGAGGCTGCGCGCGACTTGAAGCTCGACGGCGTAAACGTGCTGCCTCTGCTTGCGGGCGAGCGCGGCAAGGTGCCTGACGAGCGTTTCTGGCAGTGGAATCGCTACGAGCCCGACGGCGAATGCAACGCCGCGATGCGCGACGGCAAGTGGAAGCTGGTGCGGCCGGCGATCCGCGAGTTGATGTCGATCACGGCCGAGGATTTTCGATCGGATGTCCGCGCGAAATACGATCCCGATAGTTTTACCGCGATCGATCGCTCGCCGATTCCCGAGCGCAAGCGAGGCGCCGCGCCGCCGGCGCAACTGTTCGATATCGAAAACGATCCGATGGAGCAGAATGATCTCGCGGCTTCCGACCCGGCACGCGTCGCGCGGATGAGCGCTTCGCTCGCGCGATGGTTCGAGGAGGTCGAGCAGGAGCGCCGCACGATTCACGACCAGGCGTGATCTCTCATTCTCGTTTACAGGCGCTGCAGGAGCGGTGGCCATCGATGCGCCCACGGACGCGCGTCTTCGAAGGCAGCAGACGCTCGCAGCACCGTCGCGTCGTCCAGATGCCGTCCGATGATCTGCAAGCCGACCGGCAATCCATCCTTGGTGAATCCCGCCGGCACGGTCGCGGCGGGTTGTCCGGTAAGATTCGCGATGATCGTGAACGCAAGAAAGCTCTCGGGCCGCACGTAACGCCCCGCGATCTTGTCGGGGCCCTGCATCAGAATCGGAAACGGCGGCACGCACGCGGTGGGCGTCAGCAGCAGATCGTATTTCGCCATGAAGCGCGCCATGTGGTTGGCAAGCGCCTTGCGTCCGATGTTTGCGTCGGTCAATTCCTCGGCGCTCCACGGGCGCATGATCAGATCGACCATGTGCGAGGACATATGCGCGCCATGCTCCGCGACCAGCTTGCGCATCCCGCGCAGATCGGTTTCGGCGACCATCGTCGCGAAGAATACTGCCGCCGGATCGCTCCAGCCGGGATGCGCCTCCTCGACAATGCATCCGAGCTCGCGCTCGAAGACGCGCGCCGCGTCGCGCGCGATTTGCGCAACTTCGGGATCGACGGCGGCGTAGCCCCAATCCGCACTGTACGCCACGCGTTTGCCGCGCAGATCTCCGGCGCGTGCGGATCCGGTCCAATCGATGCCCTCGCTCGGGCGGCTTTGCCGGTCGCGCGGGTCGGGTCCGATGATCGTCGAGAGCATCAGCGCCGCGTCGCCGACGGTGCGTGTGAGCGGTCCGTAGCATTCGAGCGATTCCCATCCCGAGGCTCCCGGATAGCGCTCGTCGCGGGAGCCCGGGTAGAGCGGGATTCGCCCGAACGACGGTTTGAGTCCGTAGAGTCCGCAGAAGGACGCGGGAATCCGCACCGAGCCGCCGCCATCGCTGCCAAGCGCGAGCGGACCGACGC
>JBAPSR010000240.1:0-8612 GCA_049281755.1 Binataceae bacterium (SeqCode) | reverse complement strand
AACGACCCGACAAGAACGGATTAAGAATTTGTGGCACAGGCTTTAGGCTGTGTTTCCGCACCCAGCAATTCGTAGGGGCGTATCGCGACGCGCGGGTGAGTTTGGATTCGCTGTGCGCATCCTGATGGATGAAAATCGGATGCCCTCGATCGAGGGAGTTGATTTTCAGTCGATCGACCTAAGTGTGATGTTTCAATAGGTTGTCCCTCGGGGAAGACGCTGGGAAGGTGAAAGGTGCGAACTCAACACCCAACGATCGGTCTCTTTTCGCATGCTCGGCAATCAGGTTCATTTTCCCGTAACGCGGGAGAGATATAGCGGCTTCTTGACGGGTGCTGCTCTGGTCTTTTAATCGCGCGGCGCTGCGCGCCGCGCTGAATGAAATCCCTCACCTAACCTCTCCCTTTCAGGGCGAGGGATCAGACGGCGGGCGAGGGCGCCGCCACTTATCCGCAGATATTCCTGATGACGCTTCGCGTGGCCGACGAGCCGTCGGCCGCCACTGCGGGAAAAGAACTCGGGCCCGCGTGTCCGCCGAGCAGCACGATGCAAATCGCGAGGCCGCGCTTCTTTTTCGCTGCCGATTGTGCGTTCCGGTTTGCCAGTGGCTGCCGACGGCCCGTCGGCCGACGCGTAGCGTCATTCTTTGTGGCTTCGGGTCTTGCTGGCTGATTGGCGGATTTAAGCTCGTCGCGCGTCGGTACAAGTTGCTCCGCGGCGTGGAAAATGTAACAAAGGATGGTTCAGGCGGGGTCGTAGTTCAGCCCGGTTAGAACGCCGGCCTGTCACGTCGGAAGTCGTGGGTTCAAATCCCATCGGCCCCGCCAAAATTTTATTGCAGGTCCGCGCGCGCGATGCGTCCGGACGATGCGGGTGGAAGAACTTGAAACTGACCGAACAAACCAAGAGCGTGTCGCGCGAGAATGCGCTGCGGGATCGCCGCTGGCTAATCATCGACGCGTCCGACCGCGTGCTGGGACGGGTCGCGACTCGCGCCGCAAGCCTGCTGCGCGGGAAGCATCGCCCCGACTTCACGCCCAACGAGGACGCGGGCGATTTCGTGGTGGTGATCAACGCCGCGAAGGTGCGGCTGACCGGATCGAAAGAAACCGACAAGGTTTTCTATCGGCACACCGGATGGCCCGGTGGAATCCGTTCGACCACTCCGGCCAAGCTCCGCGAGACCCGGCCCGAGCGCCTGATCGAAGGCGCCGTGCGCGGGATGCTGCCGAAGAACCGGCTCGGGCGCCGGCTCTTCACCAAGCTCAAGGTCTATAGCGGCGCGGAGCATCCGCACGCCGCGCAAAAGCCCGAGACCGTCACTATCTGAAGCGAGGCGCGCATCGTCACATGCCAGAAAAGAAAAATATCATTTGGACGACCGGACGGCGCAAAACCGCGATCGCGCGAGTGCGGATGCTCGCGGGCTCCGGCAATTTCACGATCAACGATCGCACGCTCGACGACTACTTCCCGCGCGACACTTCGCGGATGCGGATTATCGAGCCGTTCGAGCTGACCGAGACCAAGGGCCAGTTCGACGTTATCGTCAGCGTCGAAGGCGGCGGAATTTCGGCGCAGGCCGACGCGGTCCGCCACGGCATCTCGCGCGCGCTGGTGAAATCTTCCGAGACGCTCAGGCCCGCGCTGCGCAAGGCCGGGATGCTGACGCGCGACCCGCGCGAGGTCGAGCGCAAGAAGTACGGGCATCACAAAGCGCGCAAGCGGCCTCAGTACTCCAAGCGTTAGTCTCAGAGAAACCTGACCCAGAATTAGTGGCACGGGCTTTAGCCTGTGGTCCCGCACCGGCTGAAGCCGGTGCGGGGCTTTACCAATGAATGCAGCCTCGCCCTTACGCACGCGCGGACTACTCCGATTGGTTATGCAAAGCTCTCCATGGGCGGAAGAATCAACGGCTAAAGCCGGTGCCACTTCAGAGAATTCATTGGTGGGGCGTGCCTGCGGCGCGCCCGTCTCTCACGGGCGAGACGCCCGCGCCACTATAGCTATCTATCTTTTGATATCTCTTACTCTTTCCCAGGTTGTAGGCTGCCTCGTTCACTTGATGGGTCGCGAGCGAAGCCGGAGGCAAAATCGTGTGGTTGTGCCGCGCCGGCTACTCATCAACAAGAAAGCTAAAGCGATCGATGGCGCGGCCTGTACGCAGAAATACGTATCTGGCGCCCGGGGTGCTCGATATCTCGCCAATCCGATTTGACAGTGCATCGCAGGGCGAATAGAAGAATGCGGTGAGCGATAAGGAAAATCACGCTATGCGCGCCTTAACAGTTCGCCCGTCTCTTCAGATCAACCTCATACTTGCGCTCAGTTTCGTTTTCACTTTGATACTCGCGCCGCGCGCCGCGTATGCGCAGGCGACGGTCGCGGGAACGATCACATCGTCCTCGGGTCCGGTCACGATCCAGCGTGGCGCGGCTACGCTTGGGGGTGCGACGGGCACGCCGGTGGATGTTGGCGACCGGCTGCTGACGGGAGTTGGCGGCCACGTGATCGTGCGGCTGAACGATCAGAGCACGCTCGAGCTTGGCGATTCGAGCAATATCGTCGTCGATCAGCAGACGGCGGCTCCGGTGGCTACGCGGGTGAGTTTGTTCGGAGGCGAACTGCGTTCGTTTGTGAATCATACGATCGGCGCTGCCGCGCCGAATTTTGAAGTGCATACGCCAAACGCGGTAGCGGCCGCGCGCGGCACCCGCTTCGATACGATCTTTTCGGCCGGGGCGTCGCGTCCGACCTTCGGCGATTGCCATAACTTTACCGATGTCTCGGTTCAGGACGGGGTGGTTAACCTCGCGACCGGGAATAATCCGGGCGGCGGAATCAATATCGGGGCGGGATACGAAGCGACCGTGCCGTGCTTTCTGGCACCGACCGGCTCGGGTCCGCTGGGGATGACGGGAGCGTCGTCGTTCGGAGCGGCAGGTGGCGCCAGTTCAGTCGGCGTGATTACTCCGGTGGCTCCGGTGCCGCCGCCGGCCTGTCCGATGTGCGTCAACATGAATACTTCGCCGCCTCCTCCGCCACCGCCACCGCCGCCGCGCGGATGATCGCTTATAGCAGCATCTGAGGAGGAATCGAGTGGCGCGCAAACTGTCCTGCCGACTTGTGTCCTATGTGATTGCGGCGGTCGTGATGATCGGCGCGACGATCGTTGCAGTCCGTCCGGCTGCCGCCGAAGACTTCTTCGACAGCACCTATCCGAATTTCTTTACGCTCCAGGATCCGGGCCGGCTCGACGTGATCGGATTCGGCGGCGGCTATGCCAGCGACAAGTACGCGACGATCCAGGAAGGCTTTCAGCTCGAACAGAGCATCACTCCATACATCGGGGCGGTCGCGCGGCTTACCGGTTATCAGCTTTTCGAGGGCGGCGGCTTCGACAATCCGCTTAATCCGGGCACCGGGCATCAGGCGCGGCTCAACTTCGGACGCGCGCAGGGCGGAGTGGACATCACGGTCTATCCCGGCACGCACATCTATATTCTGGGCGGCAAGGATTTCGGCGACAGCACCGCGACGGATATCGAAGGCGATGTTTCGAGCTGGCTGTTCCTGCACTCGGAGCATCCGGTCAATCTCGCGACCTCGACGATGTACAATTACGAGAACGACGTGACCAGCATGTCGATCGATTTGCAGGCGATCGTGGCTTCGACCGAGCACTGGATTTTCATGGCCGGCGGCGGCGGCGCGGTTTACCTGGGCGGATTTCTGGCCGGCGCGGAAGGCGAGGGCGGACCCGACATGGGCGTTTACTATCGTCCGTGGCAAGTAGGATTCAGCGCGCAGGCGGGCTACGGCTCGGCGCATCAGTACGGGCAGATCAGCTTCTACAAGCAGCTCGGATTTTTCGAATAGGCCGGCGAATATCGCGGGTGCGGGGCATTAGCCGCGTCGGGCGGCGCGCGCTATTCTCGTTCGGGAAGAGCCGCATCTGATGCCGCCGCAATCGAAAAAGCCCCGCTTTCATCAACCATTCTCATGGCGCACGTTTGCCGTCGGAATCGCGGTGACGGTGGTGATGCTCGCGTTGCTGATGGTTTATCCGGGCGCGCTCACCTTCGCCGAACTCAAGGTCACCGACCTGCGGACGAACGCGCACACGCCGCATCCGCCGACCAACCAGGTCGTGGTGGTGGGAATCGACCAGAAAAGTATCGCGGCGTTGGGGCATTGGCCGTGGACGCGCGACGTGATGGCGCAGTTTCAGGACGCGCTTGCGTCGTACCGGCCGAAGGTCATCGGCTACGACCTATTGTTCTCCGAAGCGGACTCGGATGTCGCGGCGCGACGCGAGATAAGCTCGCGGCTTACGGCGCTGGGCCTCAAGGACGCGCAGATCGAGGAGGCGTTGGGCCACGACCACGACGAGAAATTCGCCGACTCGATCAAGGCGCAGGGCAACACTTTTCTCGGCTACGCATTCGCGTTTCACCAGTTGAACAAGAGCGCCGGCGGAGCGCAGGCCGGCTATCTGTCCAAGGCGCTCGATCCGCCGCCACTCGCATACGCGTTGACACACAGCGCGCCGGGAGGCGCCGGGCCGATCATGCACGCCGACGCCTACCTTCCACCGACGCCGATCCTCAACAGCGCCGCGCGCGGGACGGGATTCTACGATATTGAGGGCGACCTTGACGGCGAGATTCGCAATGAGCTCACCGTGATCGAGTTTGGCGGCCGCAAGTGCGTGCCATTCTTTCTCGCAGTCGCGCAGGCCTATTTCGACGGCGCAACTCTCAAACTCAATCTGTTCCGCGATGGCGTAGCGAGTGTTGCGATCGGCAATCTGGTCATCCCGACCGATGAGATGGGAAGGATGACGGTGACGTTTCGCGGCCCGACCGGAAGTATACCGCACTACTCGCCGATCGACGTGATCGAGCATCGGATACCGCCCGATGCGCTATCGGGAAAAGTAGTGCTGGTGGGCGCGCAGGCGCAGGCGATCGGCGACCGCTCGGTCACTCCGGCGGGAGCAGAGTTTCCGCGCGTCGAGATTCACGCCAACGCGATCGACGACGTGATCGCGCATGATTTTATCGACGCGAGCCGGACCGACACGATCGTGATGGAGGAGATCTGGTCGGTTGCGCTTGCGGTAGCGATTTCATTTGCGGTCGCGTATCTGACCGCCTCGATCGCGTTCGCGGCCGTGCTGATCCTGATGGCAGCGTATTTCGGCTTCGCGCAGTATCTGCTGATCGAGCGCGGAGTATTGCTGGGGGTGGTGTCTCCGCTTGCGGTCGCAGGCGCCGTCGCGGGCGCGCTGGCGATTTACCGATACTGGACCGAGGGGCGCGAGAAACGGCGACTGCGCCACGCCTTCGAGCATTATCTGCATCCCGACGTAATCGCGTCGGTGGTGGATAATCCGGGCGGACTCAAGCTCGGCGGCGAGCGGCGGATCGTCACGATCCTGTTTGCCGATATCGTCAACTATACCGGGCTCTCCGAACGCACCGATCCGGTTGCGCTGGTCGCGCTGCTCAACGACTACATGACCAAGATGACCGATTTCATCCTCGAAAGCGGCGGGGTGGTGGACAAGATTCGCGGCGACGGGATCATGGCGTTCTGGGGCGCGCCGGTGGAGATTCCGAATCATGCGCGCGCGGCGATCGACTCGGCGCTATCGATGCTCGCGGAGCTGAAGTCGATGCGCGAGCACGATCCGCGCTTCACCACGATCGATATCGGCGTGGGAATCGCGACCGGAGAGGCGATCGCCGGGAACTTCGGCGGCGCGCGCCGCTTCGACTACTCGGTTATCGGCGACACGGTGAACCTGGCCTCGCGCCTGGAGGGTCTGACGCGCCAGTTCAAGGTGCATCTGCTGGTCAGCAAGGAGACTTATACCGCCGCGGGAAACAGCTACATCGCACGCGACATCGGGTTGGTCCGGGTGAAGGGCAAGAGCAACGCGGTGCCGGTAATGGAAGTCGTTGCGGCCGCCAACGGCGCCGACCCGGCGTATTACGAGCGCTTCGAATCGGCGCTCGAGAATCTGCGCCAGGGCGATCCCGGGCAGGCGTGCAGCACGCTGGAAGCGATGCGAGCGGAGCGTCCCGACGACGGCGTGATCGCGCTCTACCTCGAAAAACTCGCCGCGGTGGCGGATGCGCCCGCGGGCGAATTGGTATTCGAGTTCGACACCAAGTAACCCTCGCGCGCCCGCATGGCGGCGAATCCCGGGTTGGCTGCCATCTCGCGGGTGAGTGCATGAGCGCCCGGGGATTTCTCCCTTCGGTCGAAATGACGATTGGGGGCTCGGTGCATTAGTATGTGGGCCAGGTGCACGAGTGTGATGGCCTCAGTCGAGCCCTCGACCGTCATTTCGAGCCCCTTCGGCGTTGCTCAGGGCAGGCTTGGGCGAGAAATTCCGGGGCGGCCATGCTCCGCGCTACCGTCCACGTGCAGCGGAGCTTCGCTCGGGATTCCTCACGCGTGGCAGCCACGTGCGCGGGAATGACGGCTCTATCAACTGTTACGACCCACCGATTCGTGATACAGGGGTTACTGGTTAGTTAATTTGCTTTCCGGAGGTTTGCGCGATCCCACCGATGGCACACGACAGGGTCAGAGTCGCGGTTCTGGGCGCGTCCGGGTACTCGGGAATCGAGGCGGTGCGGATCCTCGCGACTCATCCATTCGTCGAGATTGCGGCGCTCACGTCGGAGCACTATGCCGGGCGCGAAGTGGCCGACGTGTACCGCCATATGGCGGGGACCGACCTGCCCGCGTTTGAGGACTTGCGTCCGGAATTCATCCGCGGGCGCGTGGACGTTGCGATCTCGTGCCTGCCCGAGAAGATTGGAACGCCGGTCGTGGTCGAGCTGGTTAAAAACGGGGTTAAGGTGATCGATGTCTCGGCGGACTTTCGTCTGAAAGATCCGGCGGCGCATCGCGCGACCTACGGGGTCGACCAGCTCGCGCCGGCGCTCTCGCGGGAGGCCGTCTACGGGCTGAGCGAGTTTCATCGCGCAGAGTTGCGCGAAGCGCGACTGGTTGCGAATCCGGGATGCTACCCGACCGGAGCGTTGCTTGCGCTGATTCCGCTGATCAAGCGCGACCTGATCGATCCGTCGTCGATCGTGATCGACGCGAAGTCCGGGACCACCGGGGCGCGGCGCACCGCGTCGGTGGAGTATCTGTTCGCGGAGGTCAACGAAAACTTCCGCGCCTACAAGGTGGGGAACCATCGCCACACCCCGGAAATCGAGCAGGAAATCGGCGCGGTGCTCGGGCGCGAGATCGCGCTGATGTTCGTGCCGCATCTGCTGCCGATCACGCGCGGAATCCTGACCTCGATCTTCATGAAGCCGCGCGCCGGCACCACCGAAGATGACGTGCGCAACGCGTTCGAGGCGAGCTTCGGCAAGGCGCGGTTCGTGCGCATGCTCAAGCCGGGAGATCTGCCGGAGCTGCGCAATGTCAGAGCGACGAACTTCTGCGAGATCGCGACCGTGCTCGACCGCCGCTCGAACACGCTGGTGGTGATCACGGCGATCGACAATCTCGGCAAGGGCGCCGCCGGACAGGCGATCCAGAATATGAACCTGATGCTCGGCTTCGACGAAGCCGCGGGTCTGCTGAACGCCGCCCCGGTGCCTTAGCAGACTCCCTGCGCGTTCCCGCTACTGCTTGATGAACGACGAGGCCCTGGCGATCACGTCCGGGGCGACATAGCCCGGCACGGAATATTCGTCGGGGCTCGGCTGGCCCGAGCCTGCGATAAACAGGTGATTCAATTTAGGGATGGTTTCGATCGTGACGCGTGGCGTGCCCTTCAGGCCGTTGCGCCAGTAGTCGATATCCTCGTCAACCACCTGGTAGTCGCGCGCGCCGTGCAGGATCAGGATCGGCTTTCCGAGCTTGCGCGCGTATGCGATCTCGTCGCGCGAATCGAGGTCGTAGAAATACGCGGCGGGCGCGCCACCCATTATCTGCTGATCCGGCGGGAGCGACTTGACTTCCAGAAGTTGCGCCTGGGTGATTTTCTCCTGCGGCGCGCCGAGGTAGCGATATTGTCTGACCAGCATGTGCGCCAGCGGCAACGAGCCGGGCGCGAGCATGATCACTCCTGCCGCATGCGCGCGCGTCGCGATCTCCGGCGCCAGCATCGCGCCGAGGCTATGCCCGACGACGAACACGCGGGCGGGATCGACTCCGGGTTGATGCTCGAGGATCGCCACGGCGGCGACCGCGTCGTCGATCACCTCGTAATCGACGGTCAGGTGCTTGACCGGCGCACCTGGATACACTCGCGTGCGTTTGTCGTATCTCAAAACCGCGATTCCGTTTGAGCTAAGACCTTCGGCGAGGTCCTTGAAAGGATGATTCGCGAGAACGTTTTCGTCGCGATCGTTGGGACCCGAACCGGCCACGAGCACCGCTCCTGGAAATGGTCCTTTGCCGACGGGAGTTGTGACAGTGCCGCCGAGCGGAGCATCGGCCCGTCCGACTTTCACTTCATGCGTGGTGAACGCGGCGGGCCGGATGTAGGACGGTGGCGTTGAAATCGCCTCGGACTGCGCCGGAATGAAATAGAGGCCGCCGATTTCACCCGACGCGCTGACCGAAACCTTCAG
>JBAPSR010000239.1:0-6850 GCA_049281755.1 Binataceae bacterium (SeqCode) | reverse complement strand
ACCACATGCAGCGGCCCCTTCGTCCGGGATTTCTCGCCGGAGCCTGCCCTGAGCAACGTCGAAGGGGCACGAAATGACGATCGAGAGGTATGCGGATAGTACGGAACCGTATTGACTCTTTGGCCTGCGGAGATTTAACTATTCGGTTGTCTTGTGCTTCATTTGAATTCATCGGACCATGGCGTCGTCACTAACGCCTGGAGGATTGGACAGCCGCCACTTGGCAGACCCGGCGGCGGCGAGCGACTGGAATGATTGAGGTCAAGAACCTAACCAAGCTCTACGGTAATTTCACCGCGATCAAAAACGTCAGCTTCAAGGCTGAGCGCGGCTCGATCCTCGGTTTCCTGGGCCCCAACGGCGCGGGCAAAACCACCACGATGAGGATCATCACCGGCTATATGCCGGCCAGCGCCGGAACGGTGGTGATCGACGGCCTGGATATTTTCACCGAATCGCTCGAGGCGCGCCGCCGGATCGGCTACCTGCCCGAGAATCCTCCGCTCTATACCGATATGCGGGTCGAGCCGTATCTGCGCTTCGTCGCGAAGCTGCGCGGGGTTCCGCGCTCGAAGATGGAAGCCGCGCTCGACCACGCGCTCGAAGTTTGCGGGCTGGCCGAGATGCGCGGGCGGATCTGCGGGCAGCTATCCAAAGGCTACCGGCAGCGGGTTGGCCTTGCGCAAGCGCTGATTCACGATCCGCCGGTGCTGGTGCTCGACGAGCCGACAATAGGACTCGATCCGCGCCAGATTCACGAGATTCGCGGCCTGATCAAGACGCTGTCGGGCGAGCGCACGGTGGTGCTCTCGACCCATATCCTGCCCGAGGTTTCGCAGATCTGCGATCGGGTGGTGATAATCGCCGACGGGCAGGTGGTCCTGGAAGAAAAGCTCAGCGAGATTCCCGCGGGCACCTCGCTCGAGCAGGTCTTCCTGGAGGCGATCTCGAAGGAGCGCCATTCGGCGCGCGCCGACGACGAGGAGACGCTGGAGGAAGTGGGGGCGGGGCGCGCCTAGGGCGCGCGCGATTGCACGATGAAGAATTCTCTGACGATCGCGGGCAAAGAGCTGGCGCAGTACTTTGTGCAGCCGGTGGCCTACGTGGTGATGACGGTGTTCCTGCTGCTCGGAGGATTCTTTTTCTTCGAGCTGCTGAGCTACTTCCAGATGACCCTCCAGATGTATTCGGCGGCGCAGCGCCCGGAGCTGCTGGCGCATCTGAACTTGAACGATCGCGTGATCGAGCCGCTGTTGCACAACCTCTCGATCATCCTGGTGATCCTGGTTCCGGCGGTCACGATGCGCGCGTTCGCTGAGGAAAAGCGGGTCGGAACCTACGAGCTGCTGCTCACCGCGCCGATTCGCACCGGCGAGATCGTAGCGGGCAAGTTTATCGCCGCGTCGGCTTTCCTTCTCATCATGATCGGACTTGCTGGAATCTTCCCGCTGATCCTGATCGGCTTCGGCAATCCGGAAATCGGCGTGATGGTCTCGGGATATCTCGGGCTCGCCCTGCTGGCGATCTCGTTCGCGTCGATCGGGCTTTTCACCAGCTCGATCACCCAAAACCAGATCGTCGCGGCGATTGCCGGATTCGGCGCGCTGCTCCTGCTGTTCGTGATCTCGTGGCCGGCGCAGACCGGAGCGGCGGGATGGTCGGCGGGGGTGCTGCGCTATCTTTCGATCACCGAACACTTCTCGCAAATGGTCATCGGAATTATCGACACCCAGGACCTGGTATATTTCCTAAGCCTGATCATCGTCGCGCTGTTCCTGACCCAGCGTGCGGTTGAGTCGGCGCGCTGGCGTTAAAGGAAAGGGGAGACGGGATGCGGCGGTCGGCGGCACTGTACGGACTCATCGGACTGGTCCTGATCATTTTCGGGTTGATCGATCTGAGGATCGCGCCCGGGTTCCGGCTCTTCGTATGGGTCAACCTGCTGGGCGGGATCTTCGCGCTGGTGCTGTGGATCACCTCGAGCCGCTCCGCGCTCTCAGGGCTGGTCGGCCAGCGCTCGACGCGCTACGGCGCCAACGCGGCAGTGTACACGGCGGCATTCGTCGGCGTGATTATCGCGGTCAATTACCTGTCCACGCTGCATCATCGACGGCTCGATCTGACCGCCGAAAAAGTTTACAGCCTGTCGTCGCAATCGACCCAGGCGGTCAAGAATCTCAAGCAGCCGCTCAAATTTATCGGCTTCTTCGCCGGAGGCGAGAACGCGCAGGCGCGCGAGCTGTATTCGACCTATGCGTACGCGTCGCCGAAGGTCACCTATCAGCTGGTCGATCCCGACAAGCATCCGGAACTCGCCGAGAAATACAAAGTCACGGTCATGAACACGACCCATATCCAATACGGCGATGACGAAAAGGGTTCCGGCAGCAACGTGACCGAGCTCGACGAGGAAGCGCTAACCAACGCGATCATCCGCGTGACCAAGAGCACCAAGAAGGTCATCTACTTCCTCGACGGCGAGGGCGAAGCCGATACCGACGACGCGCAGGGCCCGACCGGGTACGGCCAGCTCAAGACCGACCTCGAGGGCGAAGGCTTCCAGGTCGAAAAACTGGTGCTCGCGCAGGCGCCCAAGGTTCCGGCAGACGCGACGATGGTCGCGGTCGCGGGGCCGCAGAAGCCGCTTGACGCGCATGAGATCGACGCGCTGAACGACTACCTCAAACACGGCGGCCGCGTGATCGCGATGTTTCAGCCGGAAAAGCCCGACGGCTCCATCGATGAGAACGCGCTGGTCGCGATGGTCGGGCAGTGGGGCGTGAAGGTCGGCGACGATATCGTGGTCGATCAGGTCGTGCGCCTGTTCGCCGGACCGGCGCTCGGACTCGACCCGATCGTGCAGGATTACGGCGTTCATCCGATAACCAAGGATTTCAAGCAGCGCACGGTGTTCTCGATGGCGCGCTCGCTGACGGTCGAACCGAATCTCAAGCCCGGGCTGCAGGTCACGGCGCTGGCCAAGACCAGCGAGACTTCGTGGGCCGAGGTCGACTTGAAGATGCTGTTCGAGCAGCAGAAAGCCACCCTGACCGACAAGGATACTCGCGGACCGATCGCGGTCGCGGCCGCGGTTCAGGGCGACCTGGCGCAGCTTGGATGGGGCACGGGCGAAGCGCGGATGGTGGTGTTCGGCAGCACCGATTTTATCAACAACCAGCACATCACGAATTTTTTCAATCGCGATTTTTTCGTCAACAGCGCGGATTGGCTGGCGGGCGAGGAAAACTCGATCTCGATTCGGCCGCGCTCGCTGCGCGCTTCGCGTTTCCGGCTGACGGTCGATCAGTTCAGCATCGTGTTCGCATTCTCGGTGCTGCTGTTGCCGGAGATGCTGCTGATCCTGGGAATCGCAGTGTGGTGGGAGCGGCGCAACTAGGCTGCGGCACAGGCTTCAACCTGCGTTAGCCGACTCAACTTTTTTCGATGCGTCCGCGAAATACGATCATCGCTCTGGTCGCGCTGCTGATTATCGGCGGCTATGCGTTCGTCATGAACCGCTACTCGCGGCCGATTCCTGCCGAGAAGCTGCTCGGCGTCAAGGCGGACGATTTCGCGAAGATCGAACTCAAGTATCCCGACCGCGTGCTGACCGTCGAGCGGCCCAAGGGCGGACTGTGGCGGATCATCAAGCCGATCGGCGTGGACGCGGAACAGACCCCGGTCGACAATCTCGCACGCGCGATCGCCAACGCTGAGGTCACCAAGACGGTCGAGGATAAGGCGACCGACCTCGCGCCGTTTGGCCTCGCGAAGCCCGCGGTCGTGATCACGGTGACGACGTTCGACGGCAAGACGCTTGCGCCGATCGAGGTCGGCAAGACCACCCCGATCGGATTCAGCGCCTACGTGATGCGCGGCGGCAAGCCGGCGGTGATGCTGACGTCATCCGCATTTCCGGTCGGGATGAACAAGACCGTCGATCAGTTGCGCAACCGCGACTTGCTGACCTTCAAGATTGGCGAAGTATCGCACTTCACGCTCGCCAAGGACGACGGCTCGGTCATCGATATCGAGCGCGACGGCGAGCAGTGGAAATTCACCAAGCCTGGAAATTATCTCGCCGACCCGACCCAGGTCCGCCAGCTCCTCGGCTCGCTGCTCGAAGTCAAGGTCGCCGATTTTATCGCCGACGCGCCGGCCAGCGTCTCCCAATACGGCCTCGAAAAACCGCATCTGACGATCACCGTCTATGACAAGAACGGGGCGCAGGAATCACTGCTGTTCGGGTTCAAGCAAACCGAGCAGGGCAAGGACGGAATTTACGTGCGGCGCGGAGAAGGCACTCCGGTCTATACCGTGCACGAGTGGGTGCTGAACGCGGTGAACCGGTCGGCGCTCGATTTGCGCGACAAGACCGTGTTCAGCTTCGAGCCTTCCGCGGTGCAGAGCGCGGATGTGACCGTCGGCAAGGACCGCTTCACGCTCAAACGCGCGGCGGCCGGCAAGTGGGATGTGGTCCAGGGCACGAGCTCCGCGCCGGCCGACGTGCCGGTGGTCGAGCGCTTCCTCGACGAGATTCGCGAGCTGAAGGGCGTGTCGATCGTCGCCGATCCGATGCCGTCGCCGAAGCCGTTCGGACTCGACGCGCCGCACACCGTCGTCACGCTGATCGGCAAAGACGGGAAGCCGATCGGCACGATAAAATTCTCGGAGGTAACGGTGCAGCCAAGCGCGCCCGAGCCGGGCCAGAAGCCGGAGCCGAAGACCGAATACTTTACCACCTCGACCGCGAGCCGGGCGGTCTATTCGATGAGCGATTTCAGCTTCAGTCAGTTCGACAAGCCGTCGGCGGTATTTCGCGCGCAGGTTGCCGCCACGCCGGCGGCGTCGGCGTCCGCGGCGAAGTAGCTTTAGCCTTCCGCGATCACGTGCGCGATCGCCTCGCGCGTCGTATGCGTGATGCTCAAGTGAAAGGTGGTGATGCCGCGGCGCGCGGCGAACTCAGCGGATTTGCCGTAGAGCATGATCGTCGGCGCTTTTCCGCGCTCGCGCACCACTTCGATCTCGCTCCATCCGACGTTGCGGTTCCATCCTGTTCCCATCGCTTTCATCGCCGCTTCCTTGGACGCGAAACGCGCCGCATAGCTCTGGAAGCGCGCGACGCCGCGCGACTCGCAGTACGCGACCTCGCGCTCGGTGAACACGCGCGCGCGAAAACGCGCGCCGGTGCGCGTCCGCGCGAGCGCCTGCGCGATCCGCTCGACCTCGATCACGTCTATGCCGGTGCCAATGATTCGCGACATCAGATTTCCGCGCACGCCGCCTTCGAGCGCCAGTATCGTCGGCGCGGTCGCGCGTTTCAACGTGCCGCGCTATTGTCTGGTCCGCGAGATGCGTGGAGGTTCCTGCGATGGCCAAGCTTAAGATTACCGTCAACCAGGTGCGATGCATCGGCAGCGGCGATTGCGTCGAGACCGCGCCGGCCGTGTTTCAAATGGACGCGAACGAAAAGTCCCAGGTGATAAATCCGACCGGCGCTCCCGACGCGACGATCGTCGCGGCGGCGCGCGGATGTCCGGTCAAGGCGATCACCGTGGTTGACGCGGACAGCGGCGCGCAGCTCTTTCCGCCGCCGAAGCAGTGACCGGCACGCGCGATGCGCTCACCGCATGAACATCCCGTCTTCGCATGGTTCTATGAAACGCTGAGCGCGCGCGGCGACCGCAAGGGCGGCGACCAGATGCGCTCGCGGCTGGTCGGATCGCTCACGGGCCGCGTGCTCGAAGTGGGTTTCGGCAACGGGCTCAACTTCCGCTACTACCCGCCGGACGCGCAGGTGGTGGGCGTCGAACCGGACTGGGAGATGCTGCGGCGCTCGATTCCGCGCGCGCGCTCGGTGGCGGCGAAGATTGATCCGATCGCGGGCGACGGGCAGCGGTTGCCGTTTCGCGACGCGACATTCGACGCGGCGGTCGCGTGCCTGGTCCTGTGCACGATTCCCGACGAGTCGGCGGCGCTGGCGGAAATCTCGCGCGTGCTCAAGCCGGGAGCCAAGCTCTACTTCGTCGAACACGTGCGCGCGCCGGGCCGAGTCCTCGCTACCATCCAGGACGTAATCGATCCGTTATGGTCGCGCACGTTCGCCGGATGCCATCCGAATCGCGACACTGCGGCGGCGCTCGGGCGCGCAGGTTTCAAAATCGAAGATCTGCGTCCTTCCCTGCGCGGAATGTTTGTCGGCGGACGCGCCGCTCTGTCGTAAGCGTCATAACCGATGGCAATGCGGCGGCATCGCGCGGGCGAACTCGTAATCGAACAGACTCGCGATATCGCGGCGGTGCGCGCATTCCTGGAAGCGGGCGACATGATAACCGACGGGGTCGATTGGCCGGCCGCGTGCTACCTTATGGCGTTCTTCGGTGACGCTCCTGTGGGAGTGGTCGGCGTCGAGCCGAAGATCGACGCGGCCCTTATTCGATCGCTGCACGTGAGCGAAGCGATGCGCCGGCAAGGAATTGCCGCACGGTTGATCGGCGCAGCGCGCAAGGCCGCGCACACGCGCGGCGCGCGCATTTTATATCTCTTCGCGTATCCGGAGTTGCGCGGATTTTTCGAGCGCTTTGGATTCTCGGAAGTCGCGCCCGAGCGAGCGATGAACGCTCTGCGCGGCGCGCCCGAGGTCGAATACTACCGCGCGCATCCCAATGAGCTCGCGCGCGAATGCGCGATGGAGCTGGATATCTCGAACGACGGATTGATCGCGCGCTAGGCGACTTTGTTCCCGAACCTATGACCGGTCCCGTAACATCAGCGACCTTCGCGCCTGTCATTTCGAGCCTTGGGCGAGAAATCCCGAGGCGTCCGTGCTCTGCGCCAACACCTCATGCAG
>JBAPSR010000238.1:0-2597 GCA_049281755.1 Binataceae bacterium (SeqCode) | reverse complement strand
CGAAGACCTTTACGACGCGCAGCAGGCGCGCCGCGTGCTCGACCGCCTGGTCGGCTACCTGATAAGTCCGCTGCTTTGGGACAAGGTCAAGCGCGGAATCAGCGCAGGCCGCGTGCAATCTCCGGCGCTACGGATAATCGTCGAGCGCGAACGCGAGCGCGAAGCGTTTCGCGCCGAAGAATATTGGACGCTCGACGCGCGTCTGGCCGCCGCGAATCCGCCTGCGTTCAAGGCGCGGCTCTATAGCTGGAAAGACCAGCGCATCGACAACAAGGCCTACAAGCTCCCGAAGGTCCAAGCCGACGAGATTATCGCGGCGGTCACCAACGCGACGTTCGTTATCCGTACGATCGAGCGCAAGGAGGTCCGCCGCAGTCCTGCGCCGCCGTTTATCACTTCGCGCCTGCAGCAGGAGGCTTCGCGCAAGCTGTATTTCTCGCCCAAGCGCACGATGCAGATTGCGCAGCGCCTCTACGAAGGTATCGAGCTCGGCGCCGACGGCGCGATCGGACTCATCACCTACATGCGTACCGATTCGGTGCGCGTCTCCGAAGTCGCGCTCGATTCCGTGCGCGGGCATATCGCGGGGCGCTACGGCAAGGAATATCTGCCCGACCGCGCAATTCACTATCGCACCAGCAAGGCCGCCCAGGACGCCCACGAGGCGATTCGCCCGACCGCGGTCGAGCGCGATCCCGAGTCGGTGCGTCCGTACCTCGAGAAGCCGGCCTACGATCTTTACAAGCTGATTTACGATCGCTTCGTTTCGAGCCAGATGAATCCCGCCGTGTACGATCGCACCAGCGTCGACATCGACGCGGCCGCCGCGGTGTTCCGCGCGACCGGCCAAGTGATGAAGTTCGACGGCTTCATGCGCGTGTACCTTGAAGGCCAGGACGAACCCAGCGAGGACGACGAGGCGGCGGCGACTCTGCCCGCGATGACCGAGGGCGAGCGGCTGGCGCTCCAGGGACTCGACCCCGAGCAGCATTTCACGCAGCCGCCCCCGCGCTTCACCCAGGCGACGATTATCAAGGAGCTCGAGGAAAAAGGCATTGGCCGTCCGTCCACTTACGCGTCGATCATGACCAGTTTGATCAACCAGACCTACGTCGAAGAAGACGAGAGCAAGCGCCTGCGTCCGACCAGTCTCGGCCGCACGGTGGCCGACCTGCTGGTGGCGGCCTTCCCGGATATCATCGAGGTCGGATTCACGGCCGCGATGGAAGAAGATCTGGACAAGGTCGAAGAGGGCAAGGAGAACTGGGTCAAGACGCTCAAGCGATTTTACGTCCCGTTCAAGAAACGCCTGAGCGAAGCCAAAAAGACCATGCCCGAGGTCAAGCGCAAGGGTCTTCCGACCGGACTCAAATGCGAGCTCGACGCCGGCGACATGGTTATCAAATGGGGCCGCAACGGCGAGTTCCTTGCCTGCTCGAACTATCCCGCGTGCAAGAACACCAAGGAATTTTCGCGCGACGAACAGGGCGGAATCCACGAACGCGAATCGACGCCGCTGGCCGCGACCGACGAGGTTTGCGACAAGTGCGGCAAGCCGATGGCGCGCAAGCGCTCGCGCTTTGGCGAGTTCCTCGGATGCACCGGCTATCCGGATTGCGATGGAATCAAGCGGCTGCAATCGCCGCCGGTGAAAACCGGAGTCGCCTGCCCGGAATGCAAAGAGGGCGAGATCCTCGAGCGCCGCAGCCGCCGCGGCAAGCTGTTCTTCGGATGCGGCCGTTATCCGAAGTGCAAGTTCGCGGCGTGGGATAAAGTCCTGCCTCATCCTTGCCCCTCATGCGGCGCCAACTACCTGGTCGAAAAGACCACCAAGCGCGAGGGCACGGTCTGGAAATGCGCCAACGCGGAATGCGGCTACAAAGCCCCGGCTCCAGCGCCGTCGCCTGAGACTCCCGCCACCTCGCCCCCGGCAACCGCCCCGCACATCGCATAGTCCGCGCCCTGTCCTATCCTTTTCCAGCGCGCGCGGCGGAAAACGTGCACGACCAAATTCGGGAGCTCACTTGGCGCGGCAGAATCCTCGATCCATCCAACCCCTTCGCGCACAGCCGCTTTAACATATTTTGGAGTTCCTCCACCTCCCTAACGATCGTTCGGGTTTTTGCCAGGTTTGTTCATGGCTGAACTGTTCAGCCTTATGCCCGGTTCCACTTGGTGTAACGATCGATCCGTGGAAGCATCCCGCGCTCATTTTCGCGCCCTTTTGCCCGCCTCATACCAGATGCGTGCCTGCGCGGCGGGCGAGATTTCTCGCGACGCGTGCAGCCCAAGTCTCTGCGCACGATGCGAGGCTGGCTGTCGATTCCCGCTCGAAATGACACTCGATCTTCGCACCTGGTGTCATTCCGAGCGCGCGTGTCTGACGCGTATCGAGTCGTACACGTCAGCTCAAGCGGCAGATATCGCGAGGGGATCTCGCCCCTGGCGCTTGCACACTCTGTCGACGGATCGCGCAACGCCGTCTCTGTCAGTGGGGGCGGACGACCCGTCCGCCTTCGGCGGCGGAAGCCGACCCGGGCGGCCGCGGATGGTCCAAAAATCGCCTACCGAAAAAGCTGCAAAAAGGAACCCATCAC
>JBAPSR010000237.1:0-2238 GCA_049281755.1 Binataceae bacterium (SeqCode) | reverse complement strand
GCCCGGAGTGTTGGCGGCGAAAACGATTTTGCCGGTTATCGGAGTGCCGATGCCGGGATGGGCGCTCAATGGAATCGACGCGCTGCTGTCGATCGCGCAGATGCCCAAGGGCGTGCCGGTTGCGACGATGGCGATCGGCAAGCCGGGAGCGGCCAACGCGGCGTTGTACGCGGCGCAGATAATCGCTCTTGGCGATCGCGAGCTGGCCGAGCGCATCGTTGCATGGCGTGCGGCGCGGGCGAAAGAGATTCTCGAGCAGAAGCTGCCGTAGCCCGCGCTCGATCAAAATTCGCGCGCCGGATGATAGGATCAGGTGCGATGCGCAAAAACCAAATCGACACGCCCGCGTTGATCCTTGACCTTGACGTGGCCGAGGCGAATATCGCCGCGATGGCGGAATATTTTCGCGGGCGTCCGCAGAAACTCCGGCCGCACTTCAAGACTCCCAAGACGCCTGAGATAGCGCGCCGTCAGCTTGCCGCGGGCGCGATCGGAATCACGGTGGCGAAGCTCGGCGAGGCCGAGGTGCTGGCGCGCGCGGGACTGGGGCCGATTCTGCTCGCCAATCAGATCGCGGGAGCGCAAAAGATCGATCGCTTCTTCGCGGTCGCGCGGCAGGTGGAAATTATCGCGACGGTCGAAAGCGAGTTCAACATCCGCGAGCTCGAGCAGGGCGCGGAGCGCGCGGGCCGCGGCGCGGACGTGATAATCGAAGTCGATACCGGGATGCATCGATGCGGCGCCGAGTCGGTGGAAGAGACGATCGCGCTCGCGCGGCGGATCACGCGCGGGCCGCTGCGCTATCGCGGAATCATGGGATACGAAGGGCACGCGGTGCTGATTGCCGATCGGGAGAAACGCGAGGCGACGGCACGCGACGCGCTGACTACTCTCGGCCGCCACGTCGCGGCACTGAAAGGGGCGGGACTTGCGCCAGAGATCGTGAGCGCGGGTGGCACGGGCACCTACGATATCGCGGGCTCGTGGCCGGAAGTCACGGAGGTGCAGGCGGGATCGTATGTCTTCATGGACGGCACCTACCGGTTCGTGCGGCCGGACCTCGGGCAGCCGGCGCTGAGCCTTTTGACGACGGTGATTGCGCGGCGCGGCGAGCGCGCGATTACGGACGCGGGGATGAAAGCGTTGACCAATGAATTTGGTCCTCCGCGCGGAAAAGATCTGCCGATCAAAGTTGAGCGATTGTCCGAAGAGCATGGACATCTGGCGGCCGGGCACAGCGAGCTTGCGGCGGGGATGAAGCTCGAGCTTATTCCGAGTCACAATGACACGACGATCAATCTGCACAGCGAGTATTATGTCGTGCGCGGCGACGAAGTGATTGCGATTTGGCCGATCGAAGCGGCGCGCGCATACAGATAGGGAAGGGCGGCGATGAAGCGGTCGATAGGCAAGAGGTGCGCGATGATGCTCCTGGCGATAGCGGCGACTGTCTTGAGCGGGGGAGCGCGTGCGAGCGCGGCGGACGTGAAGACGCTCGGGCGGCTGGATATCGCACCGGGCGCGGCGGTGATGGCGATTTGCACCGATTCAACCGTGCAGAACGTGCTGAACGGCGATCTGAGCACGCACCAAGGCAGCGGCGCGCCGGTGGTGGTGACGGTGACGCTAAGCGTGCACGTGCTATCGCCGGGCGTTTCGCTGCAGGATGTATCGCCGGGTGATCCGTCGGTGGCCGGGATGCTCAAGGATATGGGCGCCGACGTTCCGGAGATCGGCAACGCCGGCGACAGCAGGCCGGATCCGTATGCGATCGAGGCGGAGCGCCAGAATATGACGCCCGACGATCCGACGACGCAGCAATTTCGCAACTACCAGACTTTCAAGAATGGGATGCATAGCGGACCGGACACCTACAACGGTCTGCCCGCGAATAAGATTTACGATACGGCGATTATCGCGCGCGCGACGGTTTCAGGATCGCAGAGCGAGCTCAAAGTCGTCGCAGTGGCGCATCCGGGCGACGACGTGCGCTCGGCCAAGAAGCTGGTGGCGGAAGAGATCGCGAATTCGATCTTGCACTGAAAATCGAGGGCTAGTCGTCGTCTGACTGCGCGGGTGCGGCCGGCGAGGGAGCAGGAGCGGCTGGCGACTGCGGCGTGATGACGGTCTTGAATGGGATACCCGATGACTGCGCCTGCGGAGTATTTTCCGGGTTCGCGTTCGCGGCCGAAGCCGCCGGCGACGCGAGCGGCGACGCGGTATTGTTGCCGATCAAGC
>JBAPSR010000236.1:0-2488 GCA_049281755.1 Binataceae bacterium (SeqCode) | reverse complement strand
GTAATCCATGTTGCGCAGGTCGGTCAGCAGGTCCGGCCCGGTGGGGTTCCAGCCGAGCTGTTGGCGCGTCAGCGCGCTCGAAGCCGCAAGATCGATCTGCGCGAGGTTCGCCAAAGCGCCGAAGTACTCCGGCGCCTCCTCCGGTGCGATCGACTCGACCGGTATCTTCAACCCCGCACCGATCACCTGGGCGATGTCGCGCAGGGCAACACCTTCCTCGCATACCGCGTGGTAGCGCGCGCCGGCCTGTCCCCGCTCGAGCGCCCGCCGGAAAAGCCGGACGGCGTCGGAGACGTGCACGGCGCGCGTCCGAACGGCCGAGCCCGACTACCTAATGGCCTGCGTTGATGAGTTCCGGGACGAGAAAGGAACCGATAAAGCCAGTTGCTCCTGTCATGAATATACGCATGCTTGATCTCCAATTTTGATCGTTAAGATCTTTTCGCTAAGACTCTTGTCGATCAGAACATGAAGCTAAGCTCGCAAAACATGCTAAAGATTACTGAGAGAGAGTTGACGATTTGGAATCGGCGAGTTAAGAAGAAAATTCGTTTTGAAGAAGCAATCTTTTGGATAATAGGATACGTGAAGACATTAATGAATATAAGAAATATCTTGCTTTGCTCGCTCGTATCATTCTCTAGCTTGTTTTTGTTTATCTTAAGTGCAAGCGCGCAGTGTACCCCTGTTGTCTATGCTTTTCGTCATGCCGAAGATGCTGAGGACGGCAGCTATCTCACACAGGTGGGGCGGCAGCATGCTGATCTTTACGTGCCGATGGTACACCAGTTTGAGTCTGACAACAATTATTGCGCCGTCGGGTTTGTTTATTCAATGTACAACTACAACCTGAACGGAAGCCCGGGCACAAACAATCCATTTCAAACAGCCGAGCCCCTGGCCATTGACGCGTGCAACAATTCCGCTGTCGACCCTTCCACCACCTGCGTTGGCTCAAAAACCCTCCCACGTATGGCATTAAATAGTGGTGCAAAATTGTATGAGTATTTGGGGGGAACAAAAGAAGACCAGGTGCCATCTACTGCACAAACAACTGCATTACGGGGCGAACTACTCTCGTATGCAAAACCCGGCGTTGGCGCCGCTTTTTCAACTGCCATTTTTTGGACAAGTGATGGCTTACACACCCTTGGCTTAGCCATAGCTGACGGCACGGAGATTCCAAAAAAAATCAAAAACGCGAATGGCGACACCATAAGCAGTCCGCCGAGAAATGCGGTTTATGTCTTCAAATATAATGGAAATACTTTTGATCCGCCGCCAAACGTGACGCAATATGTACAATGCTTCAATGCTAACGGCAAAGTTCCTAATGGTACAACTTATTACTGTAGCCAAAAAGGTAACTTACCCAGCGACATAGCAACCGAGCTACTGCCAAACCTGCTAGGAAACATTTGTGATACGACCGACCTTGCAATGAACTGCCGAATACAACCTTAACGGGTCAAGCTATCAAGGCCGATCCCTACCCAATTTCGTGGTTGATCACCGAAGTAGAACTGACCCACCGCGGCGACTGATCTGATCAACGCAGTGCCAGGGTGATCTCGCCCTCGCCGCTCTGTCCAGTGCTTCGCAATCTTGCCCGGAGCAGCGAGCACGCGAGCTCCGTCTTGAGCACCACCGGGCACTGAAGGTGAGCTTGACGGTATCGGCCTTTGGGAGCGGCCCCAGACGGAGCTTGCGGGCGGATGGAGCCACTGTAGCGTCCTCTTTGGGTCTTTTTTTTGCGCGGGCCCGCAATCAGGTCCACGCGTCGGCGCTTCCTTGATAGCGCGCACTCAGAACGCGCGCGGCGCAATTGACTATGGCGCCCGCGTGGTCTTTAGTGAGCGCATCACAGCGCGCGTCCAGCGATGGGCGCGGCAGGTTCAAACGACACAACCACGAGGATCAATCCCATGGCGCGAATGATCAGACACGAAAAGAATTCCCCCTACGAAGTTCCCGAGGGCACCGAGCTTCCGCTCTACATCTGCGCGTGCGGACTTTCCAAGAACAAGCCCTTCTGCGACGGCACGCACAAGAAGACCCGCGACGAAAATCCCGAGGACACCTACGTCTATGACGACGCCGGCCGCGTCCGCGTGATCAAGCAGTACTAACGCTGTCGCTTTCGGATTGTCCCTCTCCCAGATTGGGAGAGGGAATCAAACATCGTGCACAAAGCTCTGCGTCGCGCCTTACGACGCGCGATGCTTTCTGCGCACCGCGATTGCACGCACCAGGCGCGGCAGGATCTCGGCTGAGGCGCCGCGCAGGCTGAGGTCGCATAGCGGAGTCAGCTCGGACTCGTACAGATTCACCTCGACCATCGCGCCTCCGCGCTGCGCGACTTCGAGCGCGAATCCCGCGGCGGGATAGACCGTCGCCGAGGTTCCCGCCACGATCACCAGGTCGGCGCGCGCCGAATTCTCGGCGCATAGCTTCAGCATGTCGACCGGAATCGGCTCGCCGAACGAGA
>JBAPSR010000235.1:0-3518 GCA_049281755.1 Binataceae bacterium (SeqCode) | reverse complement strand
GTCCAGTCCAGTGAGACATCGCGGAAATACAAAAAAGTGGGAGCTTGCTCCGGGTGATGGAGCAGCGAACCGATAGTTATTTTGGAAATTGCGCTTGGCGTGCAGCAACACGCCCAGCGTGGCTCCGTGTCAATTGGCGGATAATCGCCCTGTCAAACTTGGAATGGAAGAGGGGGAATTCGCTAATATACTGAAGTCTGGTGCGGTAAATTTGGCGGCGATGGCCAACTGCGACCACGAGGATCGTCGCGTTCTTGTCTTCAATATGGCAAACAATGCGATAGTCGCCGACCCGGCATCTCCATAGACCGGCGACTTCACCGCGAAGCGCTTTGCCTTGCAGGCGCGGATCTTTTGCCGGGGCGATCCGCTCACGCAGGAACTGAACGACGCGGCGCGCGACCGGGCGGTCGAGACTTTTGAGGTCTGCGCTTGCGGCGCGATTGAACTCAATCGTCCAAGCCAAGCTCGCGCGCCACTTCTTTGAGCGAGATGCGCCCGGTGCTCTGTTCCAGACGGGAAAGACCCAGCAGGTAGTCTTCGCGATCCTCAAGGAAATCGAGAATCGCTTTCTTCACATAGAAGCTTTTGGTGCGGCCGGTCTTGCGCGCGAGATTGTCGAGGCGCCGGTCGATGCTGCCTGGCAATCTTACCGCCAACATCTTAGATGCTACTGGCATATGTATTATTCTGTATAACAAATAGTACAGAGACTGCAAATGACGCAGCGGGGAGTTATAAGGCGCTAGCCCATATACGTTGCGAGCCACCAGATGTTGCCGTAGGAGTCCTTCACGCCGGCGGCGCGTTCCTGGTAGGGCTTGTCCGCGGGTTCCGCGATTGACGATGCGCCCGCTGCGAGCGCGCGGCGGTAGGCAGCGTCCACCTCTTCGACATAGACGTAGATCGAGGCGCGCATGCCGCCGGGATGAGGCGGGTCGGCGGCTTCGATCACGATCATCGAGTCGCCGATTCTGGCTTCGATATGAAATCCGTGGTCTCCGACCGGCAGGCGTTCGAGCTCCTGGGCGCCGAAAGCATGTTTCACTAATTCAGGAACCTTGAGATCGCCGTACAGATAGGGACGGACGCTGCCGATTCCGTGGCGGATATGTTTGTTCGCCGCGCTCATGGAGATTCCTCCTGCCCGAATTGATCGCTATCGGATGCTTGCTACAGATCAACTGACGAGGCGCACTTTGGTTACGCCGTCAGCATCAGATCAATGCGGCGTATGACGGAACGCTTCAGACTTCGCGGTCGATCTGTTCGTCGATAATCGCGGCCAGGCTGTCGCGATAGGGCGACGGACGCAGCTCGCGCAGGATATCGCGTGCGATCTTGACTTCGGCCGCGGCCATCGCGCGCGCCTCTGCGATCAAGGCGGGTTCGCGCAGAATCGCAAGTGCGCGCTCGAACGCCGCGCCGGTCATCTCGACTCCGTCTTGCAGCATCTGTTTCAGCTCGGGATTGCGCGCGGCCGCGAGCACGACCGGCAGCGAAGGAATGCCCTCGCGCAAATCGGAGCCGACCGGCTTGCCGATTTTTTCCTCCGGTCCCAGGACATCGAGCAGGTCGTCGATCATCTGGAAAGCGAGTCCCATCGCAAGCCCCAGACGCGCCATCGCGTCGATTCCGGCGGGGCGCATTCCGGCCAGATCGGCGGCGACTTTTCCGCCCGCGTAGAACAGCGACGCGGTCTTGCGCGCGATCACTTGCCGATAGTCGGCGACGCTGGCCGACGCGCTATGCCGCAGCCGCCCCTCCATCACTTCGCCTTCCGTCAGCTCGATGCAGGCTTGCGCCGCGGTGCGGACCAGGTGCTCTTCGAAGCGGCCGCAAATCTCGAAGGCGCGGCAGAACAGATAGTCGCCGGCGATCAGCGTGGGCGCGAAGCCATAGCGCGCGAGCGCCGACGGCTTGCCGCGGCGCAGGCGCCCGCCGTCGATAATGTCGTCGTGCAGGAGTGTGGCCGAATGGATCAGCTCGAGCGCGATCGCGGCGTCGATTGCGTCTTCGATTTTTTCCTCGGAACCGCCGCATGCGCGGTACACCAGCAGGATAAAAGTAGGGCGCAGCCGCTTGCCGGCGCCATCGACGAGGTAATGGCAAATCTCCGCGATCAGCGATTCGTTGGAATCGAGCAGGCGTGTGAGCTTGGCCTCGGCCGCGACCAGGTCGGCTTCGACGATGGCTCCTGGACTGGTTCCGGCGTGACGAGAAGCGGCGGAATTGGACGCGGCCGCGTCGCGGCGGCTGGCAAGATCGATGGTATTGGCTTTTTTCACGGGTTAGCGGAAGAGGTCGGCTTCGGCTGGTCGAATGAGTATTTTCGCACTGCCGTCGAAGGGTTGATAGGGGTAGCCGCGCACCAGCACTGCCGGAATCGCTCCGGCTTTTTCCATCAGCAAACCCGCGGCGCAAGCCAGCTCGTCGGCGATCGCGACGACCGTATGATGCAGCTCGCGGCCCGCAAGGTCGGTCGTGCCGCGCAGATCGAGCATCGCGTTCATCCCCGCGATCCCGAGGCAAATCTCGGTTAGCCCGTCGCGCCACGGACGGCCGAAGGTGTCGGTCACCAGCACCGCTAGGTCGACGCCGTAGCGCGTGCGGATTCCGGCGCGGATTTTTCGCGCCGAGGCATCGGGATCGACCGGCAGCAGGATCGCGCTGTCGTTTTCGAGGCTGTTGGATTCGTCGACGCCCGCGTTCGCGCAGACCCATCCGGGACCGGTCTCGACGATAATCACGCCGCGATCGTTGCGCACGATCCGATTGGTCTGGCGCAAGACCAGCTCGACGGCGCGCGGATCTTTCTCCCATCTGGCGGCGACGGATTTCGCGAACTCGGAGGGTTCGATGTCGCTAAGATGAACCGTGCGGCCTTCAGACTTCGAGACGATCTTCTGGCACACGACGACAATGTCACCCGCAGCGGGCGCCAGACCGGTGTGCTTAAGCCCCTCGCCGATCAGCGCGGCCAGATCGTCGCCGGCGTTGATCATCGGGATTCCTTCGATCGCGGTGAGTGTAATCGAACGCATCGGCGAACCTATCGACAAAGCCATCGAGTGGACAACCTACACCTGAAGCGCGCGCAGGACTATATCGGCCAGCCGCGCAGCCTTTGCAGGAGTGGTCATTACCGTATCGGTCACGACGGGGCGCATCCCGAGCTTTTCGATCCTGGGCGCGAGCGCGCGGTCGACCTTGTCGATCACGAAAATCCCGGCGATATCCTTATAGAGCCGCGCGACCCCGAGCGCCGAAGCCTCGCTGCCAAGCCCGCGCAGCATCTTGTCGGCAGGTCCCTTGATCGTCTTGCCCCCGACGATAGGGCTGATCGCGGCGACCCGCGAACGCTTGCGCCGCAGAGCTTCGCGCACGCCGCGCAGCGCGAAGATCGGACCGAGTGAAACGAAGGGATTCGACGGCGCGAGGATCACGGCGGCGCAGTCGCGAAGCGCGCGGATCGCAGCGGGCAGAGGGTGCGCGGTACTCGCGCCGCGCAGTTCGAT
>JBAPSR010000234.1:0-2296 GCA_049281755.1 Binataceae bacterium (SeqCode) | reverse complement strand
GTATTGCCGATGCGCGCTCGGAATGACAACTCTCGCGGTTTTGTGTCATTCCGAGCGCGATCAGACAATCCGTATCGCCTCGTATGCTTCAAGCTGCGCGGCAGAGGTCGCGAGGAATCTCGCCCTGACGCACCGGCGCACTCCTCCGATTGGTTATGCAAAGCTCGCCACCGTGACACGTGGGTGAGGGTGCTACTCTGCGATCATTACGCCCAGAAGACGCTTCGCGTCAGCCGACGGACCGTCGGCTACCACTGGCAGAGAAGAAGAGCATCGCGTGCGATTTTCTTCAGTACCATTCCAGTTGTTCGTACGAATCGCTTCGCGGAGATCCTTCGCCTGCGGCTCAGGATGACGGGCAAGACTCAGGATGACGGCAAGAAAACGAGTCCGCCGGCAGGTTCACCCGCGGCGCTTGGCGCCTTGCAGGATGTCGAAGGGGGCGCGCTGCTTTTCGCGGCGGAGCAGGACGTACATCGCGCCCGTACCGCCGTCGGCCGGGCGCGCGGTCGTGAATGCCAGCACGTGACCGCCGATCGTTCCGTGCGAGAGCCATTCTACCGTCGCGTGTTTCAAGACCGGACGGCCGCCCGGCGAGCCAAGTCCCCTGCCATGCACCACCAACACGCTGCGATGGCCCTTGCGTACGGAATCGACGATGAACGCGGTCAGAGCTTCGTGCGCGGCGGGCTGAATCATCCCGTGCAGATCGACATGCTCCTGCATCGCGAATTCTCCGCGCCGCATGCGCGTGACCATCCGCGGGTCGATTCCGACGCGAGCGCCTTCGACATATTCCTCGGTCTCGGTGACGTCGAAGGTGCCCTGCCCGGAAACCAGGTCGGATAGGCGAGCCACCACTTCGGCGTCTTCGCTGACGACCTTGTGTTCGACGCGCGGCTCGACCGGTGTCCGCGCCGAGCGGGTCGCGTCGAGCGGCCGCACACCGGCGAACGCTTCACGAAACAACGCGGCTTCATCGACGGGTGCGGCGATCTTCGCGATCGGCAGAGCTGGCGGCGGCGCGGGCTTCGGCGGCGGAGCAGGACGCGCGGTCGCGCGCTGCCCGACGAGTTTTTTCAGATCCTTGAAGGGCGAGAAACTGACGGGCTGATTGATCGCGGGTTTTTTTGCGGCCGCGGGAGGGTCGCCGGTGCGGCGGATTTTCTTTTTGCGGGCCATCGCGTTTCGCGATCAGAGGCGTCGCGCGGGACGTCGGCACTGACTTCGGCACTGATTATGCCGCGTGCGGCGCGCGGGTGGAACGGGTGGCGCTGCCGCAAGTCTCGATCCGCCTCGTGCGTCTGGGCAACTGATTGGCTACACTGCGGCGGACAGCCTGCTTGGAGAAGGGGAATTCGGCGATGCGCAAAACACTGATCATTATCGGCGCCGCCTTGGGCGGGATCATCGTCGCAATCGTCGCGATCCTGATTTACGCCGACGCGAACCTCAACTCGATCATCGCGGACAATCGCGATCGGGTGCTGGCCCGGGTGAGCGAGTCGATGGGCCGCAGCGTCCACGTCGAGAGCATCAAGGCCGAGCTTGGATGGGGCCTGGTGGCCGATCTGTCGGGGGTGGAAATTGGCGACGACCCCGCGTTCTCGGTCAAACCGTTCATCACGTCCTCGAATGTGTATGCGCAGGTCGAGCTGATTCCGCTGTTGGCGCGCCAGCTCAGGATCAACAAGGTCGTGCTCAACCATCCGGAGATAACGATCATCCGCAACGCGGACGGGCAGCTCAATCTTTCGACGGTCGGGAGGAAACACCGGAGGACGTCCGAGGAAGGCGAGGGCGCGGGTGACGAAAATCGCAGGCCCCGAGGCGAGGTCCAGGGCAATCCGATGGCAGAATCGCGGCGCAAGGAAGAACGCCAACGCAGACATCTGGACGCTTTGCACGTCACGAATTTTTCGATCGATGGAGGCAAGATTGTCTATTCCGACGCGAACCAGCCGCCGGTCGAGGTCTCCGGAATCGATTTCGATCTCGAGAATTTCAGCTTCAACGCGGCATTCTCGGTTGACCTGAAGATGAAAGCGCTCGGGGCCAGCACGCAGAATTTCGAGCTCTCGGGGACCGTCGGACCGCTGCTGAGCGGTTCGTCGATCGACGTGAACGCGGTGCCGCTGGACCTGAACCTCACGGCGGGACCGTTTGCGTTGGCGGATTTTCGCAAATTCGAGCAAGTGCGGCGCGCAATTCCTGTCCAGTTGCAGGTTTCCGACAGCATCAACGTGGCGGCGACGCTCAAAGGACGCCTCGACGAGCTGCATCTTCATGGCACGAC
>JBAPSR010000233.1:0-3445 GCA_049281755.1 Binataceae bacterium (SeqCode) | reverse complement strand
CACTTAGATCGTTCGCCGCGATTGCCGCAGAGCGGCGCGAGGTGATCGGATTCATCATGGCGGGCAATGCTCCTGGCGCAGGACTGCACGAAGTCGCGATTGCGCTTATCTGCGGCGCGGGCGTGATTATCAAGACTGCGACGCAGGAGCCGCACTTTTTCGCGCAACTCGCGCGCTCGATACGCGAGTGCGACGCGCGGCTCGGCAGCCTGATCGAGGTCTTCAATTGGGGCAGGGAGGATCGCGCTCTGACGGCGGCGCTGGTCGGCGGCGCGAGCAGGATCGTCGCGTATGGCGACGACGCTACTCTCCTGGCGCTCGGCGGCGAGCATATCGTCGGCTTCGGGAGCAGGCTTTCGGGCGCGATCGTCACGCGCGCGATTCGCGGCGACGTGCAACTTCGCGCCATCGCCGCGGCGCTCGCGCGCGACGTGACTCTGTTCGAGCAGCTCGGCTGCCTTTCGCCGCATCAGGTTTTCGTCGAGGACGACTCGGGCTCGATTGCGCGCGAGTTCGCGCACGCATTGGCCGCAGCGATCGCGTCGCTCGCGCTGTCTGCTGCGCCGCCCGAGTCGATGACACTCGAAGATGCTGCCGCGTTGCGCCGCGCTCGCGAGACCGCCCGATGGCGCGCGGTCGCGGGCGAAGAGGTCGAGTTGATCGAGGGGCCGGGAGTCGTATGGGCGGTAGTGTTCGATCGCGATGCGTCGTTTTCGCCGTCGCCCGGATTCCGCACCGTGTCCGTAAGCCCGTTTCGCGGTTCGGAAGATCTGCGCGCGCGCCTGGCGCCCGCGGCGGGCCGTCTCGAGGCGTTCTCACTTGCGGGAGACATCGGCGACGACGCGCTGATCGGCGATCTGGGCGCGCTCGGTGTGTCGTACATCGCGGCGCCCGGCGCGATACAATCTCCGCCGCTGGTGTGGCGCCACGGTGGCGGCGCCTTTCTCGATTCGATGACCAAAACTGCTCCGAAGCGATGACTGAAGATCTGAAAACGTTATTCCTGCGTCACCTCGCGCAAACTTCGGATGCGCCGATTGGCCTCGAGATCGTGCGCGCCGATGGATGCTGGCTCTACACCGCCGACGGGCGGCGCTATCTCGATCTGATCGCTGGTATAGGAGTCGCCGCGCTGGGGCACGGCAACCCGATCGTTGCCGCCGCGATCGAGCGTCAGGCGCGGCGTCATCTGCATGTGATGGTTTACGGCGAATACGTGATCGAAGCGCAGGTCCGCCTTGCGGCGCGCATAGCCGCCCTGCTGCCGGCACCGCTTGCGCGCGTCTATTTCACGAACAGCGGGGCAGAGGCGATCGAGGGTGCGCTCAAGACCGCGCGCAAGTTCACGCGCCGCACAGGTTTCGTCGCGTTCGAGGGCGCATATCATGGCGACACGATGGGCGCGCTGGCGCTGGCGGGAAATTCCGCATTCCGCGCGCCGTTCGAGCCGCTGCCGGGACCGGTGAGGCATCTGCCGTACGACGATGTCGGCAGCCTTGACGCGATTGATTCCTCGATTGCCGCCGTGATCGTCGAGCCGGTGCAGGCCGAAGGCGGAGTGCGAATTCCCGATGCGGGGTTTATCCGCGCGCTGCGCGAGCGATGCGACCGCGCCGGCGCTCTGCTGATCTTCGACGAGGTGCTGACCGGCTTCGGGCGTACGGGACGGATGTTCGCGCTCGAGCATAGCGGCGTCGTGCCGGATCTGATCGTGATGGCGAAAGCTCTTGGCGGTGGTCTCCCGCTGGGAGCGTTCGCGGGCCGCGACGAGTTGCTCGCGGTGCTCGCGCATGATCCGGCGCTCGGGCATATCACCACCTTTGGCGGTCATCCGCTGTCATGCGCGGCTGGCCTCGCGGCGCTCGAGGTAATCGTCGCGGAGCGGCTCCCGGAGCGGGCTGGAGAGACCGGCGCATACCTGCGCGAGCAGCTCGAGGCGCTGGCGGCGCCCGAGATCGCGGCAGTGCGGGGGATAGGACTGCTCGCGGGAATCGAATTCCGCGACGCCGATTTCGCGCATCGCTTTGTCGCCGCCGCGCTCGCGCGCGGCGTAGTGATTAACTGGACCCTCAACGCCGAGGCGGTGGTCCGGCTCGCTCCGCCGCTGGTGATAACCCAACAAGAAGTTGAGTTTGGCGTCAAACTGTTACGACTTGCGCTCGCCGACGTCCGCGGCTAATCCGGGAACGCGCGATTTTTGGACTTTTGCCACGATGCCTCGTCAACTATGATCAAGATTCACCGCGCCGCTTGCGCGGACGATTTTGTCGATCGAGTGACGATTCATCCTGACAGCTCCGCCAGCTCCGCTCCTGAAGCGAGCTCGCCCGATCTCCGCGGCAGCACGCTTGTCTGGACCAACGACGACGCCGAGGCGCTGGCCGTGCTCAAGATCGGCGGAGTGCTGGGACTCTTATTTCTGCTGGGTTACGCGATGGTCGATCTGGTCGGCGGGCGCGTCGGCGTGGCCGTCGAGATCGAGCATTGGGCGCTGCTGGCCGGAACCTGCCTGTTCTTTGGCATGACCTGGACCCGGCCGTTTCGGCGTCACTGGAAGTTCTGGACGCTGGTGTACTGCGCTTTCATGATGACGATGTTCGTCGCGATTAGCGCGCGCACCGACGATCCCGAGTCGCGGTTTATCGCGATGCTGCTGTGTCCACTCGCGACCGCGTCGTTCGTAAGTTGGGGCTCGCGCTGGCAGTTCGCGATGGGCGTGACGGTGATCGTGATTGCCTCTGTCGCGGAGCGCTTCGTTCCGGTAGCCACGCGTCTCAACGCTTACCGATGGATGGGGCTCGCTGCGGCGCTCGCGTTCGGGCAGGCGACGGCAGTTTTTCTCGAGCGCTATCGAGACCGGATTCGGCGCCAGTTCGCTGCGCTGGAAGAGGCGGCGCGGTTTCGCGAAACCCAGATCTCGACCATGGCGCATGACATCAGCAGCCCGATCGCCGCGCTGACCGGCTATGCCCAGTTGCTCGAGGAAGATGAGTCGGACCCGATCGAGCGGCGCCAGATTCTTGCGCGGATCGGCTCGACCGCGTGGAACATGAACCTGGTGGTCAGCAATGTGCTGGATTTGTACCGGATCGAAGAGGACGGCCGCTTTCATCCAATCCTGACCCGCGTCGATCTGCGGCGCGTGATCACTGCCGCGTCCGAGGACTGCGCGGCCGAGGCGTCGCGGCGCGGACTGGAAGTTACGACCGCGCTCGCGGTGCTGCTGCCGGCCACGCTCGACGGGCACCATCTGGACCGGATCGTGCGCAACCTGATGGCGTTCGCGATCGCACGCGCGACCCGCGGAGTGGTGTCGCTGCGCGCAGCGGTGCATGATCGCAAGCTCAAGATGGAAGTCAACGCGCAATGCCCGAGCGTCGCTCCTGCCGACCTGGCCGCCCTGCTGGCGGGTCCGGATCGCAGCGGCCGCGGAGCGGGCTCGGCC
>JBAPSR010000232.1:0-5637 GCA_049281755.1 Binataceae bacterium (SeqCode) | reverse complement strand
CCCCAGAGCCGTCATCCGCATGGCCTCCTCGACCGCGGACGGCGCGAGCTCAATGCCCTGTTCCCGGGCCTCGACGACGCGCTGCACGCGCGCGGCGGACTCGATCTCGACGCCGGGCTCGACCTCGCCACGCTGCAGCCTGAGGGTTGGGCCCAGAGGCGGCGCACCGGCCATCAGATGCTGTTCGCGAGCCGGCTGCTGATCGAGGCAGTGATTCGCGACCGCGTAAAGGCAATACGGAACGTGCATTTTCTCGAAGGAACCGAGGTCACGCGCCTGATCCTCGCAGCCGGCGACTCGCGTCGCGTGAGCGGAATCGATACGCGCAAGCTCGACGATAACTCCGCCGGCCACCTCGACGCGGACCTGGTTGTCGATTGCAGCGGACGCAGCTCGCGCGCGCCGGCGTGGCTCGAGCGACTGGGTTTTGCGCCCGCCGAGCGGGAAGTGGTCGATGCGGAAGCTGGCTACAGCACCTGCTGGTACCAGGCGCCGCCGGCGGGCGAGCGCCCGCCGAGCTGGTGGTGGAAGGGAATATTTCTCAATCCGTCCGCCCATCCGACTGCGCCCGAGGATTACTATTTCGCGCTGACCCTGCCGATCGAGGGCGACCGCTTTCTGCTGACACTGGCCTCGTGGGGCGGGCGCGAGCTTCCCGCCGATCATGATTCGTTCGCAGCGTTATGCGCAAAGCTGCGTTCGCCGATCGTGGCCGAGGCGCTGGCGATCTCGAAACCAATCTCCGCGATCTTCCATCGCCGCGGGATGCAGAACATCTGGAATCACTACGAGCGAGGGACCGGTCCCGCGGGATTCGTATGCGTCGCCGACGCGGCGTGCGCGTTCAATCCGGTATACGCCCAAGGGATGACGAGCGCGTCGGTCTGCTCACAGATTCTCGGAAAAGCCATAACCGAGCTCGATCCTGCCGATCCCGCCTTCCCCGACCGGTTCTTCAAACTGCAAGCTGAATTCGTAAGACAGCCCTGGTCGCTTTCAGTCGCGCGCGATCGCCAGGCACTGGAGCGCGGACGCGACGGCGCTAAATCCGAGGGCGAGATCAGCGCTGAAATGTGGGAACGCATCATGCGCGACGGCGGCGGCGTTCCGGTAATCGCCGAGGCTATCTTCGATGTAATAAATCTGAACCGCCCGCCCGAGTCGTTGGTAAATGATTCCCAGTTCGTCGCCGCCGTGAGCGAGATCATGGCGCGGCCACCGCGTCCCACGACCCCGGACCAGGACATCGCACCCTATCCGCCAGCAAACGTCGCCAATTGAGGAGTACGCAATGAACACGATTCGACCCAACCGCATGCGATCGGGAATTTTTCTCGCCCCTTTTCATCCGACTGACGAGGATCCGACTCTCGCGCTCAGGCGCGATATCGATCTGATCGCGCATCTCGATCGAATCGGCTTCGACGAAGCCTGGATCGGCGAGCATCACTCGGCGGGCTACGAAATTATCGCCTCGCCGGAACTGATGATCGCGGCCGCGGCCGAGCGGACCGAGCGCATCCGCATCGGCACCGGCGTGATCTCGCTCCCGTATCATCATCCGCTGATGGTCGCGAACCGGATCATCCAGCTCGACCATATGACGCGGGGCCGCGCCATGTTCGGAGTGGGACCGGGACTGCTGCCGTCGGACGCGGAGATGCTGGGCGTGCCGGTGCCCAAGCAGCGCGATCGGATGTCCGAATCGCTCGACGTGATCATGCGTCTGCTCGCCGGCGAAGTAATCACCGAGAAAACCGAATGGTACACGCTCAAGGAAGCGCGCTGCCAGTTGCTGCCCTACTCGCGCCCGCGGCCCGAGTTCGCCGTCGCGAGCACGTTTACTCCTTCCGGCGGAAAACTCGCGGGCCGCTACGGAATCGGGATGCTCTGTGTCGCCGCTTCGCAGGCGGGTGCGTATGACGTGCTCGGGACCAACTGGCAGGTCGCGTGCGACATCGCGCGCGAGCACGGCCGCGAGATGGATCGAGCGCTCCTGCGCCTGGTGGTTCCGATGCATATCGCCGAGAGCCGCGAGCAGGCGATGCGCGACGTCAAGTTTGGACTGACCAAGTGGGTCGATTATTTCAGCCGGATCAACCCGACCGCGAGCGGTGACGATCTGGGCGCCGCGGATCCGGCCGAGGGCATGGTTACGTCGGGACGCGCGGTGATCGGCACGCCTGACGACGCGATCGCGATGGTCGAGAAGCTCGAAAAGCAGTCGGGCGGATTCGGATGCCTGCTGATGCTCGCGCACAACTGGGCGAACTTCGAGAAGACGAAGAACTCGTACGAACTGTTCGCGCGCCACGTGTTGCCGCGCTTCAACGGGTCCAACTTGGGACGCACCGCGTCGCTGCAGTGGTACACCGATAACAACCACGAGCTGATCGGCAAGGCGATGCAGGCGGCCGCCGAGACCGTGCAGAAATTCATGGCGGAACAGGCAGCCAAGAAGAGCCACTAGTCGCCGCGCGGAAGTTTCGAAAATTTCGAGGAGTTCGCTATGTCAACTGTAGCGTGGCCGAAGAGCCGCATTGTACCGATCGCTGCGCGCGGGAATCAGCCGGCGATCAATCTGGCCGTACATGAAACCGGCGCGGGCCCGGCCGTGGTTTTCTGCCACGGCTTTCCCGAGCTGGCCTACTCGTGGCGGCATCAGCTTCCCGCAGTGGCGGCGGCAGGGTTTCGTGCGATCGCACCCGATCAGCGCGGCTACGGAGAATCCAGCGCGCCCGCGGCGATCACCGATTATGGACTCACGGAGTTGACCGGCGACCTGGTAGGCTTGCTTGACGCGCTGAAGATCGAGCGCGCGGTGTTCGTCGGACACGATTGGGGCGGCTTTGTAGCATGGGCGATGCCGGTGCTGTATCCCGAGCGCACCGCGGGTGTTATCGGCGTCTGCACTCCCTACATGGCGATACCACCGACCTCGGTGATGCGCATGATGGTCGGCGGAAAAGACGAGCGCCACTATATCTTATGGTTCCAGGAGCCGGGCCGCGCCGAGAGCGTGATGGATGGCAAAGCGCGGCTGATTTTCGATCGCCTGATGAGAGCGCCGAACAGTCCTGAGGAAAGCGCGAAGCGCTTCACGGCGTCCGGCGAGTTCGACATGAATCCGTTTAGGCGGATCGAAGAACTCGCGCCCGACACCGGGCTGATCGTGACGCCGGAGGAACTCGACGTGTACGCCGCAGCCTACGAGAAAACCGGATTCCGCGGCGGTATCAACTGGTACCGGAATATCGATCGCAACGCGCGCGAGCTGCCCGCAATCGGGACCGCGAAGCTCGCGCTTCCGGCGCTGATGATCACCGCGCAGTGGGATGCGGCGCTGCCGCCGCGTCTGGCCGAAGGGATGCCCAAGCTGTGCTCGGATCTGGAGATGACCCAGATCGATCGCGCGGGACATTGGGTGCAGCAGGAATTTCCGGAGGAGGTGAATCGGGCAATCATCGGATGGCTTGGCCGGCGCACGCGTAAATAGCCGTAAATGCAGCGTAATCAGCGCCTCTTGCGAGTTATACGCAAATATACGTAACTTGACGCTATGGCGATTCCTGATCGGTCAATTGGGAGATTGCTGACGCTGCTGCCGAGTCTGTATGCCTCACAGAGTTTAGAGAAATTTCCTCGGCACGCCCTAACCTGGATCCGCTACCTGATCGACGCAGACAGCGTGGCGTTCAACGTGGTTGATCTCGCGCGGCAAGAAGTCGCGATCGAGATGGATCCTGCTGTAACTGAATTCGGACCGGACGATTTTGAATCAACCGCAAGCGCCACGATCGACGAGCATCCGCTGATCGCGCATTTCGCGCGAACTCTGGAAGCGCGCGCGTTGCGGCTGTCGGATTTCGTTACTCGCAGACAACTGCACCGGCGCCGCATCTACCAGGAAACGCTCCGGCCGCTTCGAATCGAGTATCTGCTTGCCGCGCCTTTTCTTGATCCCGATACCCAGAACCACATCGCCATTTCACTGGCTCGCGAGTCCGTGGACTTTGATGACCACGACCGGGAGACGCTCGACCTGTTGCTGCCGCACTTTGCACAGGCGTATCTAAACGCACGGGCGATTGGCCGCGCACGTGCGCCCTTTGCGCATAGCGGCGACACGGCAGAGGCCAGTGCGGGCGCGCTGGTGATTCCGATCCACAATGGAGCGCCGATAGATCCGAGCCCTCGCGCGCTCGGATTGCTGGAGAAATATTTTCCGGGCGAGGCGCGAACCACCGCGGCTTCGCTGCCAGAGGCGCTCGAAATCTGGATGCGGTATCGTGAATGCGCTTTCAAAACCGCGACGGGAATTTTGGAGCCATGCCGGCCGTGGACTGTGTACACCGCCACCGGACGGCTCGAGATTCGGCTCCTGCGCGGGTCCGCTCCCGGCGAGATGAGCCTGTTTCTCATCGAGACCGAGCTGCGCGACCAACCTAGGCACCTGGAAGAGCTCTTGGGGCTGAGCCAAAGGGAAGCCTCGGTTCTGCTCTGGATCGCGCAAGGCAAAACCAGCGCCGAGACCGCCCAGATTCTCGCGATCAGCCGGCGCACGGTCGATAAGCATCTCGAGCGCGTGTACCAGAAGCTAAGGGTCGAGTCGCGCGTGGCGGCGGCCGCGCTAGCATGGGAAGCGCTGCACGTGTCGCAGGATTTTCCACGCGCGCGAGTTCACTGCGGCCACTAGCCGCGCAGCCTTCCGCGTGCGCCGATAGCTTTCGAGTCTCTACCGTCCCTGGAAATTCGGTTTACGTTTTTCCATGAAGGCGCGGCGGCCCTCTGCGTAGTCCACGCTTTCGAAACACGCCGCCACCGCCGTCTCGAGCTCCTGGAGTTTGCGCCGCGCGGGATCCTTCAACGCCTCGCGCACGGCCATCTTGCTCGCGCGCACGGTCAGCGGCGCGTTCTCCGCGATCATCCGCGCATAGCTGCGCACGGTCTCTTCGAGCTCGGCCACACCGACGACGCGATTGACCAGTCCCATCCTTAGCGCTTCGGGCGCGTCGAACTGGCGCGCGGTGAACAGAATCTCGTTGGTGTAGGCCGGACCGACGATATCGACCAGGCGCCTTACTCCGTCGAATCCGTAGCCGAGGCCGAGGCGCGCCGCCGGAATTCCGAAGCGGGCGTCGTCGGAACAAATCCGCAGATCGCACGACAGCGCCACCGCCAGCCCACCGCCCAGGCAGAAGCCGCGAATCATCGCGATCGATGGTTTCTTCAGGCTCGCGAGCGCCGCCGTTCCCGCTCCGCTGCGTGCGCTGTAGCGCTCGTTCGCTTCACGGTTGGCGCGCTGATCCTCGAACTGCGAAATATCCGCGCCCGAGACAAACGCCTTGTCGCCCGCGCCAGTCATCACGACCACGCGGATCTCGGAGTCAACCTCGAATGCGCTCAGCACGTTCGGAATCGCCCCCCACATCTCGCTCGAGACGGCGTTGCGCCGCTCGGGATTGTTGAAGATCATCCATCCGATTGGCGCGTCCTTTTTTCCGATCAGCTTTTGCGTTTCCGCGTTCATGGTTTCCATCCGTCAAATCGCGTGCTTCTCGCGAAGCTCGGCGATCGCCGCGTCGTCGTAGCCAAGCTCGTGAAGAATCTCGTCGGTATGCTGCCCCGCCTCTGGAG
>JBAPSR010000231.1:0-7218 GCA_049281755.1 Binataceae bacterium (SeqCode) | reverse complement strand
CTGCTGATGCGGACGATCGCGCGCGAGCGGCGCTTCTCGCGGCGCGACCCGGCAATTCGCGTGCGCGGCGCGCGCGAGCACAATCTGGCGGGCGTGGACGCCTCGATCCCGCTGGGGACGATGACCTGCGTCACGGGAGTTTCAGGCTCGGGTAAATCCTCGCTGGTCGAGGACGTAATCTACAACAACTGGCTGCGGCGCAGCGGGCAATCCGCGGAGGCCGGCGCGTGCGATCGAATCGAGGGGTTCGAGCAGATCGGCGAGATGGTGCATATGGGCCAGGAGCTGCCGACGCGCTCGATGCGCTCGAATCCGGCGACCTATCTGAAAATCTACGACGAAATCCGCAAGCTGTTCGCGGCGTCGGCCGAGGCGCGGCGTCTCGGAATCAAGCCGCGCGACTTCTCGTTCAACGTCGCGGGCGGACGCTGCGAAAAATGTTCCGGCACCGGCACCGTCACGATCGAGATGCACTTCATGGCCGACCTCGAAGTGAAGTGCGACGTATGCGACGGCCGCCGCTTCCAGAGCCATATTCTCGCGATCAAGTACAATAGGCTCAACATCGATCAGGTGCTCGATCTGACCGTCGATCAGGCGCGCGGCTTTTTCGGCGGGCATCCTGGGATCGTCAAACGGCTCGACGCGCTCGCCTCGGTCGGGTTGGGCTACCTTAGGATGGGCCAGACGACCTCGACGCTTTCCGGTGGCGAGGCGCAGCGGCTCAAGCTTGCGCGCTTTCTGCTGGTCGATCTGGAACCCGCACCGGTGAATGCGCAGGGCAAGCGGCTGCCCCGGATGTTCCTGCTCGACGAGCCGACAACTGGACTAAGCGCGTCTGACGTTCGCCGCCTGCTGCGGGTGCTCGCGCGGCTGACGGCGGAGGGAAACACGCTGGTGGTGATCGAGCACAACCTCGAGATGATCGCGTACGCCGACTACGTGATCGATCTGGGTCCCGGCGGCGGCGACGAGGGCGGCAGGATCGTCGCGGCAGGATCGCCGCTGAAGATCGCCGCGTCGGAGAAATCGATCACCGGACGCGAGTTGCGCCGCCTCTTCGGACTTCCGGTAAACGCCCGCCGCGGAGCAGTCCGCACCGCAATCAGCGCAGTCCAGGCGTGAGCGCGGCGCTCGCGGGCGCACGCGCCAGTATGTCACACTGGGCAGGGAGATCTTTCGATGACGATTGCTCAACGCCTTAAGTCCGAGCGCGGCGCCACGCAGGTCCGGTTTACCGATGCGCTAGTCGCGGCGATCCTGCTCGGCATCCTGCTGTTCGTCGCACACCTGCAGTTCGCGACCTATAACCCCACGCCATCGGCAGGAGCGATGTCGACGCCGGTATCGCACTGACTCGTGGACGCACCGGCGCTCGAAAGGCTCGATCACTACCTGGTGCGGCTGGGTTTCGCGCCGTCGCGGCGCGCCGCGCGCGCGATCGTCGAGCGCGGGAACGTCAGAATCAACGGACGGCGATGCGTCAAGAGCGCGATCGTCGCGCCGAGCGATACCGTCGAGGTGGCGGAGCTTCCCGCCACGGCTGCGATTGCTCCGAACCCGGAGCTCGAACTCGACATACTATACAGCGACGCCGCGATGCTCGTGGTTGCCAAGCCCGGCGGCCTCGCGTGTCATCCGATCCGCGCGGGTGAATCCGAAACGGTGATGAACGGAGTGGCCGCCCGCTTTCCGGAGTGCGCGACGCTCGGCGACAAGCCGCTCGAAGGCGGATTGGCGCATCGCCTCGACAATGGAACCTCGGGCGCGCTGATCGTCGCGCGCACGGCCGCGGCTTTCATCGCTCTGCGCGCGGCGATCAAATCGGGAGCGGTCGTGCGCCGCTACCAGGCGCTGGTCGCGGGACGCCTCGAGCATCCGATCGATCTGGATCGCAGGATCGCGCACCATCAAAAAAATCCGCGCAAGATGACTATAGGCGATCCCGAGAGCCTCGATCGCAGGCGTATCGGACGCGCGGCGAGCACGCATGCCGAGCCGCTACGCCGTGTCGGCGCGGGATGGACGCTGGTCGCAGTGACGCCGCGCACCGGCAGCCGCCATCAGATTCGCGTGCATCTGGCCGATGCTGGATTTCCAATCGTCGGCGACGAGTTGTACGGCGGACCCGAAGCGCCGGAGCTCGCGCCCGGCCGCTTCTGGCTGCATCTCGCGTCGCTCGCGCTCGATTCTCCAGCGGCGGGCCACATCAAGGTGACGGCGCGTCTTCCCGCGGATTTGAACAGCCTGATTGGCGCGCGCGACTAACCGCGCGCTGCCACGTCTGGCCTTACCGGATCGCCGCGCGCTCGGAAACCGCTTCAGTTGCAGGCGCATCGCATGCACTGCGCCGGGGCTTGCTGCCGCAGGCCATTTGATATCGGCTGATCCGGATACTGATTTCCACCCTGGGTTGTGACCTGTCCCGGAGGCGACGAGTACAGACCACCGGGAGGCTGAGCGGGCGGCGGCGCAAAAGAATTGGCGCTCGGAGGATTGATAAAGGGCGACAGCGCATGGCCATTGAGCTTGTACGATTGGCATTGCGCGCTTGCGGTTTGGCTCGCGAGGACGTAACTGCTCGCAGCGACAACGCCAGCCCACTGGGTGGCATAGCCCGGTCCCGAGCAGGTGCATCGAAACGATCGCGGCGTGGCGGCTGCGGCCGCGGCAAGCACGTTGGTCGATCCAGGCGCCGGCGCGAGCTGCGGAATCGCGCCGATGGTCGAGAGCTCCTGCGGCGCTCCGGGGGCCGGGGGCGGAGTCAGCGGGACCGGAGTGGCAGGACCGCCGATCACCACCTGACCAAACACGCGTGCAGAGTATCTTGACTCCGGCATCGCGAGAACAAAAATCTCAATGACGATGAGTGCCGCGATAGCAAACTTGAAAACGCGCATGTCGCCTCTCTACCGGACCGTCCGCGATCGCGCGCATGGGCGCAAGACAAGTGCGGCGGCCTTGGCTATAATCGCGACCCAATTGGCGCGGTGCAAGCGCCGCGCGGCGCTGCGAGACAAGATTTTTGCGTTTCCCGTCCAGGCGAGCCGGTAATCCGGCGACAGGAGAAACGCATCTGATGATGTGCGACAAGAAGGAGGTTCCGGCGAGATGATGTGGAAGAAGTACGCCCTGCTGGCGCTGGTCACGATACCGCTGATGGTCGCAGGCGCCTCGCTGGGATTGGCGCAGGAGTCGCTCAAGGTAACCGGTTCGTTACCTAAAACGCCGGTTGCGCCGCCGCCGACCGCTGGAACTATCCGGCTCAATGCGCCGCCGCTGACCCAGCAGTCGCCGCCGGACGTCAATCTGCCCGACAGCGCGAGCGCGCAGTTCGAGCATCAGGACGGAGCCGTGGACTCACTGCCGAGCATTGTGGGGCGTCAATGGTCGCTGACCCGCGACGTTCCGCCAGAGAGCCTGATCAGCGAACGCTACCTGCGCAGCCAGGACAATCAGGCGCGGATGATCACGCTCAAGGAAGCCATTTACGTGGCCCTGCGCAACAACCCCGGTATCGCGGCCACCAAGCTCGAGCCGCTCGCCTCGCTCGAGGCGATTAAGGAAGCCAACGGAACCTTCGATCCCGATCTGACCGCGCAAACCGACGTCATCAAGAGCGTGACCCCGACCACCTCGATCCTGCAGACCGGCGGCGCCGACGCATCCACACAAAAGCTCTACGACTGGGATTTCGGGGTCAACAAGGTCTCAGCGCTGACCAACGGCACTTTCGGAGCAACTTTCGATAACGAACGCGCGCTGTCGAACTCTGCCTTCGCCTCGATCAATCCGTCATACACGCCGAGCCTGACGCTTTCGGTTTCGCAGCCGCTCTTGCAGAACTTCGGATGGCGCTTCGCCACGATCAACGTGCGGATCGCGGAGTCCGGACAGAAGACGGCGCAGTGGAATTACGAGCAGAGTCTCCAGGACTTCGTCCAGCGCATCGGGCAGGAATACTGGAACGTCGTGCTGGCGGAGGAGAATCTCGAAGTCGCGCGCGCCGCGCTACGCTTCAACCAAGATCTGGTGCGCCAGAACTCGATCTCGGTCAAAGTCGGCACCCTCGCGCCGCTGGATTTGCAGGAAGCGCAATCTGCCGCCTCTACTTCTGAGGCGAACGTCTATACCGCGGAGGCCAACCTGAAAACCTCCCGCGTGCAGCTCCGCCAGGACGTGATGCTCAACCCGGCCGAGATGTTTATTCCGGAGGAACTCGAGCCTGCCACGCGCCCGAATCCGGAGGAGCAGATTTCCGAGAGCGAGGAGCACGCGCTCGAAGTGGCGGTCGAGTACCTGCCGTCGCTGGCTTCGATGCGCGAGTCGATTCGCAGCGCGCTGCTGCAGGTCAAGTTCGCGGAGAATCAGACGCTGCCGCAAGTCAATCTGGGTGCGCAGTTTGGAATAACTGCCACTGCCGGGACCAGCAAGTGCCAGGAGAGTCTTGGGACCAGCAGCAGACCGGAGAACTGCAACACCCTAATCCCTAACCCTCTGCCGCCTCCCAAGGACATCGGAGGCGACAAACTTCCCTTCGGCGGGATATATGGTAGCGCGCTCAATCGGTTGTGGAACTTCAGTTTCTACAATTACGCAGCAGTCCTCTCGTTCCAGATGCCGCTGGATAACGCCACTGCGCGAGCGGCTTTGTCGCAGGCGCGCATCCAGTACGAGGAGTCACGGCTGACATATCGCTCGTCGCTGTCGCAGGCGGTGGTTAACGTCGAATCCGCGATCGCTAACCTGTTCGCCGATCAGCAGCGTGCGCAGGCAACGGCGTCGGCCACCTACTATGCGCGCCAGGCCCTGCATGATGAGGAAGTGCGTTTCCGGGTCGGGATGGCGACGACGCACGACCTGCTGCAGTTCCAGGAAGAAGAAGTCAGCGCCGAGGGCAACCAGGTTCAGGCCGAAGTCGATTTGGAAAACGCCAAGCTCGCGCTGCGCCACTCGGAAGGAACGATCCTCGACGAATTCGATATAAGCTTCCAGCTGCAGGATCCTCACGAGACGCCATGGTACGCGACGTTCTGAGCAATCCCGCAATCCTGCCGGATAGATAAAAACAGCGCCGGATCGCGAGTGCGGTCCGGCGCTGTACTGTCATACGGATCGCAAACGCGGCGGCGCGAAATCCTCAGGCGCGGCCGTCCATGCAGACCTTGCGGCTCTGATAGCGCCAGCGTCCGTTGACCCGGCGCAACTTGTCGCGATAGTTGGCGACCGTGCTCTGCTGCACTCGCCCTTCCTTGCAATGCGAATACAGCAGATAGCAACTGGCGTCGGCGTCGTCGCCGTCGATCGTGAATAACAAATTGGTGATCACGTGGCGCGCTTGCGCTCCGCCCAGGCTGTCGCGATAAACCCGGGTGAACTTCTCGAGCCCGGCGCGTCCCTCATGTTTTCCGAAACGCGTGCTCTCGAACGAGCCGTCTTCGGTGAACAGGTCGAGCCATTCGTTGTAGCGATGGTTATCCAGCGTGTCGGCGTAGCGCGCGTATAGATCACGAATCTCTTCGCGGTCTTCGATCGTTCCAGAGAAATTCGCCATAACTCTGACCTCGCTCGCGTCCGCGCTCACTCGCGCCCGCGTTCAGATGACGTTCGCGTCACGCAGCCGCGCAATATCGTCCCAGGTGTAGTCGAGCATCCCGGTCATGATCGACTCGGTATGCTCGCCGAGCTCGGGCGCATGCCCGCGCGGGTCGCCCGGCGTTTCCGACAGCTTCACCGGCATCCCGAGCAGGCGAGTCGCTCCGAGCTCCGGGTGCTCGTAATCAACCACGTAGCCGTTGGCCTTGACCTGCGGATCTTCCGGCAGGTCGGAGACGGAATTCACGACCGTGTAGATAAAATCGCCGCCGCCCTTGAGCGCGCGCATCCATTCGTCGCGAGTGCGGGTGGCGAACACTTCATCGAAGATTTTTATCACTTCGGCGGCGTTGTGACCCCGCGTGCGCATCTCGGCAAAGCGCGGATCCTCGATCAAATCGGCGCGGCCGAGCGTGGTGCAGAAATCTTTCCAATAGCGGTCCGGCTGGAGCATCCCGAGGCACAGCCACTTATCGTCAGCGCATCGATAGTGGTTCCACAGCGGATTGAAGGCGTTGGCGCGCGTGTTGCGGTTGAATTCCTTGCCGTGAATCGTGCGCGAGGCGACGTTCAGCCCCTGCAGCGCCATCATGGATCCAAGGTGCGACGCGTCAACCTCCTGCCCTACTCCGTAACGCTCGCGCGCGACCAGCGCCGCCAGGATTCCATACGCCAGCATCACGGCGCCCATCTGGTCGGCAATCCCGCCGAAAATGTAGTTGGGGGCGCTGCCGTCCACTCCGGTCGCATTCATGATTCCCGAGCGCGCCTGCCCAAGGTAATCGAACGACGGCTCGCCACTGTCGGGTCCCTCCGGACCATAGCCCGACGCGCTCGCGTAGATCAGGCGATCGTTGTGCGCGCGTATCGCCTGGTAGCCAAGCCCCAGCCGCGCGGCAACGCCCTTGCGGAAGTTCTGCACGAACACGTCGCTCTTCGCCGCGAGCCGGTACACGATCTCGCGCGCCTGGGGCCGCTTCAGGTCCAGCGCGATACTCTGCTTGTGTTTGTTATTGGCCTCGAAATAGAAATTGCGCCCGGATTTGCCGGTAGAGGCGCCCGCCACCGCGACGATTCCGCGTCCGGGGTCGCCCTTGTCGCGCTCCTCGATCTTGATCACCTCGGCGCCGAGGTCGGCCAGCATCTGCGTCGCGACCGGCCCCTGCTGCCAGATCGTCCAGTCGATAATTCTAATACCGGTAAGCGGTCCCTTCATGAGTCTCTCTATACCACAATAGGGGAAAATCCCCAGCGGGGTGGATTGCTCAGTGCAGTTCCGGCTGCAGCATACGCGAGAGCCTGTCCTGAGCAAGGCCGAAGGAAGTCCCGAGCGAAGGTCCCCTGCAGGTAGTGTTGGCGTTGAGCATGGACGCCTCGGGATTCCTCGCCCAAGGCTCGGAATGACGATCGGGGGCTCGGATTACGTTGCGGCTTGTCTTTCGCGCGCTGCCGATTCAACTATTGACCGATGGGCGCGCTGACGGAATTGATCGATTTCCTTTATCCTCCGCGATGCGCGGCATGTGGCGCACGCTTCGCCGCAGGGGCGCAGCGCCGTGTCTGCGCCGAATGCCTTGCGCGCACGGAAGTGCTGCCCGAGCCGCTCTGCACCGTGTGCGGCGG
>JBAPSR010000230.1:0-19457 GCA_049281755.1 Binataceae bacterium (SeqCode) | reverse complement strand
GCATCACGGTCCCCCCTACCAGGAGCGCGGCGAAAATTAATCCGGCAGGCGCAAACCGGCGCGCGCGCGATGATCGCAACGTAATCACGGGCCCCCTTTTGCCCTAACTACGCTGTGATCTTACCTAGTAGTCGACTATATACCTACTATATATAGTCAGTAAAACACACTAGCTATTCATGGATAGGTTATTCCTCGTTTGTCTATATCTAGCAACTCCAGTCTGCCTCACTTATGTTTCGGCATGTTTTGCCGGCGACTTCCAGTATCCGTCTACGCGGCGGAAATGCGGAAACCGATCTTGGGAAAATGATTTACGACTCGGCCGACCGTTGGATCCTCGCGCTCGATCGCGATCTCCTGAATCGTGTTCAGAACCACAGCGCCAACGACCGGATCGAATGCGTAGTCGTCCGGAGTAACCGCAACCCGCGCGCCGGGCTTCACGCCATTCGGATCGGAAGGATCCGAACCCGGCAGCGAAGCGGGATTGGCGGCCTTCGCGATCTTGAGCGCCTCGTCCGGGTCCATTGGCGTCATCGCGCCGTACCCCATCGCGTCGATGCGCTCGAACCATCGCATCAGATTCGGGAATTTCTGCGCCTGCGAGAACGCGGTCGGCTCCGCGCGCAGGAACCACACCGGATGGAAGCATGCGGCGTCGGCGAGGCTGAATCGCTCGCCAAGAATATACGTCTGCGAGGCGAGAGGGCGGTCGAGAATCTCAAGGAACGCGCGCAGTTGACTCAGCGCGTCGGGCGCCGTTCTCCCGATCTGCGCGAAATCGGCGCCCTGCATCATCTTGCTGCGGTCTTCGATAAATGCCTTCGGCACCACCGCCGCAAGCTTCTCGAAGATCACCGGCGTAGTGGACCAGAAGACGCGCCGGTCCGCCCACATATTGAGTGCGTTGCACGCGGCTTCCATCCCGCGCGGATATATCGAGGGCTCGGGATGCAGCTCCTCGAGTTTGCGGATGATGATGCCGGTGTCGCACCACACGTCGGCGCCGATCTGGAGCACCGGGATACGCCGGTAGCCGCCCGTCAGGGGTACGAGCTTGGGCTTGGGCATGATCACCGGCTGCTCGACGGCGCGCCAGCTAATCTTCTTGTAGGCGAGGATTTTGCGGATTTTTTCCGAAAACGGCGAATTCACATACTGGTGGAGAATTACTTCTGGCACGAGGGGCCTCCTGGGTTGATCGATTGCGACGCGCGTCAAGGTTTACCGCACCTCGCGCGATTGGGGAACCTCCATTGCAGCGCCCGCAAAACCTGATATTTTCGCCGCTATGTTCGGACAACAGGAATTCGATCTTTTCGAAGCAATTTACACGACTCGCTCGATGCGCCGGCTGAAACCCGATCCGGTCGCGCCCGAGTTGATTGTCAAAGTGATCGAGGCGGCGTCGATGGGCCCGAGCGGCAGTAATCGGCAGCCGTGGATCTTCGTCGTGGTCCGCGATGCCGAGACCAAAGCCTTCGTCGCGGAGCGCTACCGCAAGGCATGGGAGATCTACTTCACGCCGCGAGCGCGAGAGATCGTCGCAAACGATCCGCAGAGTCCGCAGGGGCGCATTCTGCGCTCGGCCCGCTACCTGGCCGAACATGTCGGCGAAGCGCCGGTGATGATCTTCTGCTGCGTCAAGAAATACAACGACGCGGCGCGTAAAGGTCAGCCAATGCTGAACGCAATCTTTCCGGCGATCCAGAACCTGTGCCTCGCGGCGCGAGCCTATGGGCTCGGCACGTCGATCACCGGGCTGCATCAGATGTATGGCGCCGAAATCGATGAGCGGCTGGGAGTGCCGGCGGAGTACTCGAACGCCGCGATGATTCCGATGGGCTATCCTAAAGGGCGATGGGCGCGGCCCGAGCGCAAGCCCGTCCTCGACGTGATCAACTGGGAGCGCTGGGGAAGTCGCGCGAGATCTGTGCCGGAAAAATAGATTCGGCGCCCGCCGCGCTCAGCCCTCGATCACCGCGAGGACCGTGCCGCGCTGAATCTGATCGCCGGCCTTGACGCGGAACTCGTGCAGCCGTCCCGCGGACGGCGCCTTGATCGGAATCTCGACTTTCATCGACTCGATCACCATCACTTCGTCGCCGCGCGCCATCTGCGCGCCCGCATCGACAGTCAGTCTCAGCACTTTGCCAACCGCGGGGCTTTTTATATCCATGCTCGTGCGCCAGCGACGCCGTCCTTTCCGATAACTTTCGAGATACCGGCGTCATAGCAGGCGCAAGCGCGGTCCGCCAGTATCGGCGCAGATTGCGCGCTTGAGTTAAGCTGGCTTCCGGCTGTAGAAGGGGGGCATCGTGCCGCGCAGCGGTCTGGGGACCACGCTGCCGGAATCGATGGGACGAAAATAGGGGCTCAGGAGAACTGCGCTTGGGTAATGACAGCAAGATGAGCGGTATCATCGCCTCGCGCACGCTGCTCGAATATCCGCGCGGGGCGCATCGATGGAGCCTTCTCGGGCTGACGGTGGTCGCGACGATTCTCGCGTCGTACGAATTCCAGCTCGCTCCGATTCTCTCGCTGCTGCTGCCGTTCCTGCACATGAGCCAGGTTGGGTACGGCTACTTCATTACCTTCGCGGTTCTGATCTCCGGAATCTCGGCGTTCTTCGGCGGACCGCTCGCTGATCGCTACGGCCGCGTGATCCTGATCGACATCTGCCTGGGCCTGACCGTGGTGCTGGTGTTTTGCAACCTGTTCATCACGAATATTGTTTCATTCATTATCATCCGCACGCTGATGAGCGTGGTCGCCGGCACGATGGCGGGTGCGGGCGCGGCGCTGATGCGCGACATGTCGCCGCGGGTGGATCGCGCGCTGGCATTCGGCCTCTTAACGATCGGACCGGTGGGCGCGAATTTCCTGGCCAACAAGATCGCGGCGTGGACGCTGCCGATCTATCACACCTGGCAATCGCAGATCTGGATCACGGGATTTCTTGGCCTCGCGATGTTCCTGCCGATCGTGCTGTGGCTGAAGGATTTGAGCACCGATCTGCGCTTGCAGATCTTCCGCACCGAGATCGCCTCGATGGAAGCGCGCGGGGTCAAGCTCAAGGCCGCGGAGTTGCCCTCGAGCACCAACGACGCCTTCCGGCGTCTGCTGAAGCATCCGGAGATATGGATCCTGGTCGTCGGAATGAACGCTAACCTGACGCTGTATTTCGCGATCACCGCGTTCGGGCCGCTGATGTTCACGCAGGCGTTCAAGTATCCGCCCGCCGAGGCGGCCGCTATGAACTCGAACTTCTGGTTTTGCAATCTGGCAATCCTGATTGCGACCGGCTTTATCTCCGACCGCCTGCAAATCCGCAAACCGATCGCGATAATCGGCGCGATCCTGAGTATTGCCCTGCTCGCGTGGTGGATTCCAAGCTTCACTGGCGGCGGGCTGCCGCGTGGCGAGATGGCGATCGTCGCGGCGGTGCTGGGCGGCTTCCTCGCGATCGGCTACGTGCCGTGGGCCGCGCACTTCTCCGAGACGCTCGAAGAAGTCTCGCCCGCTCTGCAGGCGACAGGATGGGCGTTCTTCGGATTGGTCGCGCGCGCGTGGGCGGGACTGTCAGCGCCGCTGACCCTTTGGGTCGCCAAGGAATTCGGATGGCAGGCGTGGATCAAGGTGAGCATCGTGGGGATGGCGATCTATATCGCGGCGCTGCTCATCGCGCGCGGCATCCATCAAGAAGCCGCGACCGTGACTGCGGACACCGCAGCAACCGCAACCGCCACACAGTAAGGGTTATCCCTCTGCCAGACTGGGAGAGGGACTGATCAAGCGATCGCTGTCACGGACGCATCGTGCGGGTGCGGATTCCTAGCTGGGTCGGAACAATCTCGTACGCCTGATGAACCCAGTCGACAAGGATCGGGCGCGTGTCGCGCGGATCGATTATCTCCTCGATGCCGAACGCCTCGGCAGTGCGAATCGGCGAGCGCATGGCGTTGAACTTCTCTTCAAGCTCGCGGCGCAGTTTTTCCGGATCCTTCGACGCCGCCAGATCGCGCTTGTACGCCGCCTCGATTCCGCCCTCGATCGGCAGCGACCCCCAATCCGCCGACGGCCACGCATAGCGCAGGTTGAGTCCGCTGGTGATTCCGTGCGCGCCGCCCGCGACGCCGAAAGCTTTGCGCACTATAATCGCGACCCATGGCGTGATCGTCTGGTACACCGCGCACATCGCGCGTACCCCGTGCCGGATGGTTCCCTGGCGCTCGGCTTCCAGCCCGATCATGAAGCCCGGCTGATCGACGAAATTCACGATCGGCAGATGGAACGTGTCGCACAGGTCCAGGAACTTGACCATCTTGTCCGACGCTGCCGCGTCGAGCGATCCGCCGATCGCGAACGGGTCGCCCGCCATCACGCCGACCGGATATCCGTCCAGGCGCGCAAACGCCGTGACCAATGACGGACCGAAGTACGGCGTCATCTCGAAAACCGAATCGCGATCCATCACCAGCTCGAGAATCCTGCGCGCATCGTAACCCTGGCGCCGGTTGCGCGGCACGATGCTGATGAGCTCGTCCTCGCGGCGGTGCGGATCGTCGAGCGGCGTGGTCCGCGGCGGCACCAGCCACACGCTTTGCGGCAGATAGGAGAGGAAGCGGCGAATCTGCTCGAAGGCGTCTTCCTCGCTTTCGGCTTCGTTGTCCACCGCGCCGCTTTCGTGCGCGTGAATGTCGGAACCGCCGAGCTGTTCCTTGTCCAGATTCTCGCCGGTTCCCCACTTCACCACCGGAGGTCCGGCGACGAAGAGCTGGCTCGAGCCTTTTATCATAACCGAGAAGTGCGATGCCGCCACGCGCGCCGCGCCAATTCCGGCAACCGAGCCCATGCATCCGGCAACTACCGGAACCTCGGACATGAGCTGCATCATGATGTCGAAGCCGCTCACGGCGGGGACGTAAGTTCTTTTCATCGTCTCGAACGTGCGCACGCTGCCGCCGCCACCGGTGCCGTCGATCAATCGAACAATCGGCATGCGCAGCTCATGCGCGATCAGCTCGGCATAGCCCCGCTTGTTGCCGATTGAAGCATCCGCGGCGCCGCCACGCACCGTGAAGTCGTCTCCGGCAACCACCACGCGCCGTCCGCTGATTCTTCCGGTGCCGCCAACAAAGTTGGCCGGCAGGAACTCGGTGAGAGTGTCGCCCTCATACTTGGGCGCACCCGCCAGCGCGCCGTACTCGTGAAACGATCCGTGATCGAGCAGCCGCTCGATCCGCTCCCGCACCGTGAGCTTGCCGCCTTCGTGTTGACGCTTGATATTGTCGGCACCGCCCATCTGCTTCGAGAGCTCGAGGCGGCGGCGAATTTCATCCACTTCCGGTTGCCAGGACATATGCTTCCTCCGCTGGTTACCAATCTTATCAATCATGCTCGATGCGTTCACGGCAAACGGCGACCCCGTTTCGGGCGGCGATTCTTCCTGTTAGCCTTGAGCCGCGATGAGCGCCGCGCCGATCCAGACTGACCCGAATGCGAACCTATCCGCGCGGCCGAAGCGTGCGATGCTCTCCGGATGGGGCCGTTACCCGGCGCTCGAATGCGACCTCTACCGGCCCGAGAAATTTTCCGAGCTGGCCTCGATTGTTGGATCAAACTCGACCTCGCTCATCGCGCGCGGCGCCGGGCGCGCGTACGGCGACGCGGCGGTGAACGGCGAGAACAGGGTCGTCGATGTGACCCGGCTCGGCAGGATGCTCTCCTTCGATCCTCAGAGCGCTACGTTGCGCGCGGAGGCAGGGGTCACGCTCGACGAAATAATCCAGGTCTTCCTGCCGCGCGGATTTTTTCCGCCGGTGGTGCCGGGCACGCGCTATGTCACGCTGGGCGGATCGATCGCGGCCGATATCCACGGCAAGAGCCATCATCGCGACTCCTCGCTCGCGAGCCACGTGACGAGCTTCGACCTGATGCTTGCGTCGGGCGAGATTCGCCGATGCTCACGCGAAGAAAATGCCGATCTGTTCTGGGCCACGGTCGGAGGGATGGGCCTGACCGGCGTGATATTGGAAGCCGAGCTCAAACTCCGGCGTATCGAGAGTGCGTGGCTGGACGGCGAAGTGATTCGCGCGGCGAACCTTGACGCCGCGCTCGAGGCGTTCGAGCGTATCGACGGCGTGTATGGCAACTCGGTTGCGTGGATCGATTGCGCGAGCACGAAAGGACGGCTGGGACGCTCGATCCTGAACGCCGCGAATTTTGCGGCGCGCGACGCGCTTCCTCCCGCGATGCGCCAGGAGCCATTTGCGCTCAAGCCGAAATTCAGCCCCTCGGTTCCGTTCGATCTGCCGAACTTCGCGCTGAGCGCGCTCACGGTAAGGACGTTCAACGACGGTCTGTACGCGATTCATCGCCGCAAGGCCGGCCCGGCGCGCTTCGACTATCAGAGTTTTTTCTTTCCGCTCGATTCGATTCACGACTGGTACCGCATCTACGGCAAGCGCGGATTCGTCCAGTACCAGTGCGCGTGGCCAGAGGCCGAAAGCCGCGCAGGATTGATCGAGACTCTCGAAGCGATAAGCGCAAGCCGCCGCGGCTCGTTTCTGACCGTGCTTAAGAAGTTCGGCGCGCAGGAAGGGATGCTATCTTTTCCGATGCCGGGGTACACGCTCGCGCTGGATTTTCCGGTCGCGGAAGGACTGATGGAATTTCTCGACCGGCTCGACGCGATGGTGCTTGCGCGCGGGGGCCGCGTCTACCTGGCCAAGGACGCCAGGATGCGCGCCGAGACGTTTCGCGCGATGTACCCGAATCTGCCGCGATGGCAACAGATCAAGGCAGCCGCCGATCCCAACAACCGGTTTTCGTCGAGCCTCGCGCGGCGTATCGGGATGCTGCCCGGGTAACCGCGCGGGCGCTTCCAGAGCCATGGCGAAAGTAATCATCTTGGGCGCGACCAGTCCGATCGCGCGGATTCTCGCGATGCGATTTGCTCAGGACGGCGCCTCGGTCTACCTCGCCGCGCGCGACGCGGGCGAAGCGGCAAGAATCGCGAGCGATATCTCGGTGCGCACGGGAGCGATCGCGCTTTCGGGCGCTTTCGACGCGGCCGATTTCGCCTCGCACCCGGACTTCATCCGCCGCGCAGCCGGGGAGTTAGGCGGTCTGGACGGCGTGGTGCTGTGCTTCGGCACGCTCGGCGATGAAGATGCGGCGCAAATCGATCCGGACGCCGCGCTCGCGACGCTGCATCAGAACTTCACCGGCGCGGTCAGCCTGATGACGCTCGCGGGGCGGCGGCTCGAAGAACAAAAGCATGGCTTCATGATCGTGATCGGCTCGGTCGCCGGAGACCGCGGCCGCGCAAAAAATTACGTCTACGGTGCGGCCAAGGGCGGCCTGCACACTTTCACCCAGGGACTGCGCGGACGGATGGCGCGCGCTGGCGTGCACGTGATGACGGTCAAGCTCGGCACGGTTGATACGCGGATGACGTGGGGACGCGAGGGAACTCTCCTCACCGTCCCGCCCGAGAAAGCCGCGAACGCGATATACGCGGCGTACCTACGCAAAGCGGAGGTCGTGTACGTGCCGTGGTTCTGGCGGCCGATCATGGGAATCGTGAAGCTCGTCCCCGAGCGCTTCTTCAAGCGCACCAGCTTCTAGTGAATCGGCCGACGAGCCGTCGGCCGCCACTGGCAGAAAGAATCCGTCAGTGGGGGCGGACGGCCCGTCCGCCCGGAGCCGTAACGAATGTCGCGGGTCGGGGAGAATGGCGGCGCGAGTCACTCTTCCAGGTAGTAGTCGATGGTCGAAACCAGACGCACCTTCTTGTCGATCGAGCGCGCTTCGTCAAAGCCGCTCTGCGAGCCGGAAGCGTCGCGCGGAAGAATCTCGAACACGCCCTGATTGGCGCGGCGGATCGGTCCGAGTTTGCTGTTCGAGTCGTTGGCGAACTGCTGCGCGACGGCGCGCGCGCTCTTGGTCGCGTCTGCGAGCATCGCGGGCCGGATCGAATCGAGGTTGGTGAAGTAGTAGGCGGGGTTGGCGATACCGTTGTCGGGCTCGAGGTTGAGCACGATTCCCTGGCTGATGAGATCGCCGGTGAGTTGCCCGGTTTGCGCAACGCGATCGACGTTGCCGGACCGAATCTGGATTCCACCCTTCACCAGATAACGGCCGTTGCTGCGATTTTGCGTGGCGCCAAACTGCTCGGTGTCGGTGACCTTGGCGGGAACTATTTCGATCTCGGCGTCGGTGAAACCATGCTGATGCGCAAAGGCGGTGACCAGCTTCGCGTCACGAACGATCTCGGTATTCGCCTTGACCACGTCGTCGCTGGTCGCGGTGTACGCGATATTCCACACGGCCACGTCCGCCTTGACCCGCCGCTCGACCAGCCCGCGAACGGTAACGTAGCGGTCGCGTCCGCGCGCGGAGAGAAAGCCCTGCTCGATAAAATAGCCGCCGAGCGCCAGCCCGATTGCAACCAGCGCGCCAAGAATCGCAGCGCTCGACGCCGGCATTCCGCGAGATTCCATTATTCGCGTCTCCATCGTTTATAGGCCGTCACTCTAGAGGCTAAGCGTACGCCGGAAAAAAGAAAGAGGCCCGAGTTGGCGGGCCTCTTTTTCGAACATGTAAGCAATCTCACGGACTAGTTGACGGTCCAGGTGTCGCCGCGATTTAAGAGCTCCGTCAGGTTGCCGGCGCCCTGCTTAGCCTTGGCGTCTTCGAGCTGCTTGTTGAGCGCGCCATCGTAGGTCGGACGCGAAACCGCGTAGAAGACTCCGACCGGCGTCGGCATCGGCGCTTCGAAATTTCCGAGCATGAAGGCGAGCGAGAGATTGCTCTCGTCGTGGATCACGATGTCTTTCTCGCTGACGCCATTTTCGCCCAGCGTGACGACCTCGGGCCGCATCCCGTTCATCTTGATGCCCTTATTGCGGTCCTTGCCAAAGAGCAGCGGCTTGCCGTTCTCGAGGATCAACTGATGCTCGGACTTGATCGCCTTGTCGCTCACTTCGTTGAAGGCGCCGTCGTTGAAGATATTGCAGTTCTGCAGGATCTCGATGAACGAAGCGCCGCGATGCGCGTGCGCACGCTTGAGCATCTCGCCCAGATGCTTCTGCTCGACGTCGATCGCGCGCGCGACGAAAGTCGCATGCGCGCCGAGCGCGACCGTGATTGGGTTGAAGGGAAAATCCACCGAACCGGCTGGAGTTGACTTGGTCACCTTGCCGACTTCAGAGGTCGGCGAATACTGGCCCTTGGTCAATCCATAGATACGGTTGTTGAAGAGCAGAATCTTGAGGTCGATGTTGCGGCGCAGCGCGTGGATCAGATGATTCCCGCCGATCGACAGGCCGTCGCCGTCGCCCGTGACGACCCACACGTCCAGGTCCGGCCGCGTGACCTTAAGCCCGGTCGCGAGCGCGGGCGCGCGTCCGTGAATCGTGTGGAAGCCGTAGGTGTTCATATAGTACGGGAACCGGCTCGAGCATCCGATGCCGGAGATGAAGACCGTGTTGTGCGGAGCGATGCCGAACTCCGGCATCGTCTTCTGGACCTGCGCCAGGATCGCGTAGTCACCGCATCCAGGACACCATCTTACTTCCTGGTCGGATTCGAAATCCTTGCGGGTAAATGCGGTAGCCATTGGTGCTCAGCCCTCCAATACGCGGTTGATGCGGGTGACAATCTCGCTGACCTTGAACGGACGGCCCTGGATCTTGTTGAAGCCGACCGCGTCGATCAGATAGTCGGCGCGAACCATCTTCAACAACTGGCCCATGTTCATTTCGGCGATCATCACGGTCTTGAATTGGCGCAGCTTGGCAGCGAGATCGCGCGGGAGCGGATTCAGATAGCGCAAATGGATGTGCGAGACCTTCTTGCCTTTCTCGCGCGCCTGCTTGACCGCCTCGCGAATCGGACCGAAGGTGGAGCCCCATCCGAGTACGACCAGGTCGCCGCCGTTCGCGTCGCCGAAGATCTCAGTTGGCGGAATATCCTGCGTGATACCCGCAACCTTGCGCGCGCGCGTGCGGATCATCAGCTCATGATTTGCGGGCGAGTAGCTGATGTTGCCGGTCAGATTCTCGCCGGTGATTCCACCGAGGCGATGCTCGAGTCCCGGGGTGCCGGGAATCGCCCATGGACGCGCAAGCGTCTGGTCATCGCGCGAGTACGGCAGAAATCCGACCGGGTCGGTTTCGAATTCGACCTTGATTGGCGCCAGATCCTCGACCTTCGGCAGCAGCCACGGCTCCGCGCCATTGGCGAGCTGTCCGTCGGTAAGCAGGATGACCGGGGTCATGTACTTGACCGCAATTCGCACCGCTTCGTATGCGCAATCGAAGCAATCGGCGGGAGTCGAAGCGGCGATAATCGGAATCGGCGACTCGCCGTGGCGTCCGTACATCGCCTGCAGCAGGTCGGCCTGCTCCGGCTTAGTCGGCATCCCGGTTGAAGGACCTGCCCGCTGAATATCAGTGATCACGAGCGGCAGCTCGACCTTCACCGCGAGGCCGACCGCCTCTGCCTTGAGGTTCATGCCCGGGCCCGAAGTCGTGGTGATAGCGATCGCGCCGCCAAACGATGCGCCGATCGCGGAGCACACGCCCGCAATCTCGTCTTCGGCCTGGAAAGTATAGACCGGGAAATTCTTGAACGTGGCGAGCTCATGCAAAATGTCACTGGCCGGAGTGATCGGATATGAACCGAGGAACAGCGGACGATTCGACTTCACCGCCGCGGCGACGAAGCCGAGCGCAGCTGCGGTGTTGCCGGTAATGTTGCGGTAGAGTCCCGGAGCAATCTGCGCGGCGGGAACCTCGTACGACGACGTGAACATCTCGGTGGTCTCGCCGTAGTTGAAGCCGGCCTTGAAGACCCGGATGTTCGCCTCGATGATTTCGGGGTTCTTCTTGAATTTGCTCTCGATGTATTCGATCGTGCTTTGGGTCGGGCGCTGATACAGCCACGAGAGCATCCCCAGCACGAACATATTGCGGCTGCGGAAGACCGCACGGTTGTTGAGTCCGAGCCCATGCACCGCAAGGGTGGTGAGCTTGGTCACGTCAACCTGGATGACCTGATACTTGTCGAGCGAATGGTCGGTGAGAGGGTTGGTAGCGTAACCGGCACGCTTCAGGTTCGAGGCGCTGAACGCCTCGCGATCGACGATCAGCAGGCCGTTGGGCGGCAGGTCTTCGAGATTGGCCTTAAGCGCGGCCGGGTTCATCGCAACCATCACGTCGGGTTCGTCACCGGCGGTGAAAATCTGGTTGCTGGAAAAGTTGAGCTGGAATCCGCTGACTCCCGCGAGCGTTCCCGCAGGGGCGCGAATCTCGGCCGGGAAATCCGGCAGCGTCGCGATATCGTTGCCGGCAAACGCCGACTCGGTCGTGAACTGCATCCCGGTCAACTGCATCCCGTCGCCGGAATCTCCGACGAAGCGGATGACGACCCGGTCTTTGCGCTGAAGAGGCTTCTTGGCGTCACCGGAACGGCGCTGACTCGGGGAATCCGTGATTTGTCCGGCGGCCTCAGGTGGTACAGCCATCTCGGTCCAATCTCCTTAAGCTGACAATCGTGGTGATGAAGACATTGTTCGGTTACTTGCGGAACAAGAGCTCAATCGTGTGCGTGGAATTAAAGTATATCTAATGTGAAGATTTTGTGAAAGGGGGGCTTGCTTATCGTATTTCGAACCCGGCGAGTTCTCCGCTCCACTCCAACCACTCCTGCTCCACTGAACTCACGCTCGCGAACCTTGGCCCCTGACGCGCCCAGGCCGCGAGCTTCTCCAATCCATCCTTATCCCCTTCGGCGACAATTTCAACGCCCCCGCCCGAGCGATTTCGGACCCATCCTGCGAGCCCCAGACGCTGCGCCTCGTCGAGGGCAGCCCAGCGGAAACCGACACCCTGCACGCGTCCGCTGACGATCAGCCGTATCCGCGCCCGCGTGGCCATCGAGGGCTCGCCTCATCCCTCGGCAAGCAGCGCAAGCAGGCCATGCTCGTCGAGGACGCGGACGCCCAGGTCGTGCGCCTTCTTGAGCTTCGAGCCCGGCTCGGCGCCAGCGACGACGAAATCAGTCTTGCGGCTGACCGAGCCGGTCACGCGGCCGCCGACGGCCATGATTGCGCGCTCGGCGTCGTCGCGGCTCATGCTGTCGAGTGTGCCGGTCAGCACGAAGCTCTTGTCGCGCAGCGCGCCGCGGCCCGAGGGCTCGGCGGGCGCCTCGATCTCGAGAAGCTTTTCCAGGCGGCGCACGGCGTGGAGATTTCGTGGCTCGTCGAAATACTCGCGCACGCTGCGCGCGACCTCGGGACCGATATCGCGCACCGCGCGCAGGTCATCTTCGCTCGCGGCGCTGAGTTTTTCGAGTGACTTGAAACGCAGCGCGAGCTGGCGGGCGGTATGCTCGCCGACGTGATGGATACCGAGGCCGTTGACGACGCGCTCGAGCGAGGTCTTGCGCGCAGCGGCGATCGCGTCGAGCACGTTCTGCGCGCTCTTGTCGGCCATCCGCTCGAGTCCCGAGAGCTGCGCCTTGGTCAGATTAAAAATATCGTCAAGCTCGTGCACCAGTCCCGCCTCGATTAGCTGCGCGACCAGCTTGTCGCCAAGCCCTTCGATATCGAGGCAAGCCTTCGAGGCGAAGTGCCGAATCGATTCGCGCATCCGCATCGGGCAGTTCGCGTTGACGCAGAAGTAGCCGACCTCGTCCTCTTCATGCACGACCGCCGCGCCGCACTCGGGACACGTGGGCGGCATCGTGAATTCATGCGCGCGCGGCTTGCCCGGCTTGGTGACGCGCACCACGTACGGAATCACGTCGCCGGCGCGCTCGATCAGCACCGTATCGCGCTCGCGGATATCTTTGCGCCGAATCTCGTCGAGGTTGTGCAACGACGCATTCGAGATCGTGACCCCGGCCAGCGCGACCGGCGCGAGCTTCGCAACCGGCGTCAGCGCTCCGATACGTCCGACCTGGACGTCGATCTTTTCGACTACGGTTTCAGCCTGCTGGGCCTTGAACTTGTACGCGATCGCCCAGCGCGGCGCGCGCGAGACCTCGCCGAGCTGCGCCTGGAGCGCGTAGGAATTCACCTTGGCGACCACGCCGTCGGCGTCGTGCGGGAGTGCATGGCGCTTTTCGGTGAGCGCGTTCCAATAGTCCAGGACTTCGTCCAGGTTGCGGCAGCGCTTCGATTCCGGATTGGTGCGCAGTCCAAGCGCTTTGATTCCGCGCAGAAAATCCCACTGCGACTCGAAGCTCGCACCTTCGATCACGCCGGGTGCGTAGAGAAAAATATCGAGCGGACGCGACGCGGTGATTTTCGGATCGAGCTGACGCAGCGATCCGGCCGCCGCGTTGCGCGGATTTGCGAACACCGGCTCGCCGCGCGCCTCGCGCTCGGCGTTGAGCCTGGCGAAGGCTTTGGTCGGAAAGATAACCTCGCCGCGTACTTCGAGCAGCTTCGGAATCTTGCCATGTTCGGGCTTGAGCAGCCGAAGCGGCACCGACTTGATCGTCTTGATATTGGCGGTAACGTCTTCGCCGGTCTCGCCGTCGCCGCGGGTCGCAGCGGTCGCGAGCTTCCCGTCCTCGTACACCAGCTCGATTCCCAGGCCGTCGAGCTTGACCTCGGCGATATACTCGATATCGTCCTCTGTCCTGAGCAGGCGCTTGACGCGTTTGTCGAACTCGCGCATCTCGTCGGCGTTCATCGCGTTCGCAAGCGACATCATCGCGCGGCGATGCTTGATCGGCGCGAACCTCTCGCTCGGCGCCGCACCCACGCGCTGAGTTGGCGAATCCGGCGTCACCAACTCAGGATGCTCGCGTTCGAGCGCCTCGAGCCGGCGCATCATGACGTCGTACTCGGCGTCGGAAATCTCCGGATCGTCGAGGACGTGGTAGCGGTAGCTATGATGATTAAGCGCGTCGCGAAGCTGGTCGATCTCGGCGCGCACGTCTGCAGGTCGCTTCGCCATGGGTGCGCAATTTCGAGCTAGCTGCGGGAATAGCCCATCGCGTCGAGGAAGTCGTCGAGGGTCGGAAATCGCATATACATATTGTGGCGCTTCTGGTCGGCGATTGTGGTACTTGATTCCGAGGAATAGGCATGGCCGGGAAATACTACCGTCGCATCATCGAGCGACTTCAACGTAGTATTCAGGCTGTGGTACATAGCTTCGGGGTCGGAACCCGGCAGATCGACCCGTCCACATGAATTTACGAATAGAGTATCGCCTGAGATGAGATTGCCTTCGGCCAGAAAGCATTGCGATCCGGGAGTATGGCCGGGAGTGTGGAGAAACTTCACGTCGATCTCGCCGACCTTGAACGTATCGCCGGCTTCGACCTTTACGATATCGCTGTCCGACAGGCCCGCGACCTTCTTCGCGCCTTCCGCTTCGTGCTTGTTGAGATAGACTTTCGCCTTAACCCGCTCGAGCATCTCGGCCACGCCCTCGATACTCTGTCCCATCATCTTTCCGCCCAGATGATCCGGGTGGTAGTGAGTAATCAGGATTTTATCCAGTTCATAGCCTTCGCGTTCGACGAAATCGCAGATCTTGCCGACGTCCCACGCGGGATCCACTACTGCCACCTTCTTGGCAACCTTGTCGCCAAGTATATAGACGAAATTCGCCATCGGGCCGATTTGCGCCTGGCGAAGATAGAGTCGATTTTCCGCTTCCATGAGGGATCTCCGGGAATTTCAGGATTTCGCGGCGCCGCTGCGCGCGGCGTGCCGTTTCATCGCGGCTCTGCGCCGCGCGGCCTTTACCTCGGGATCGTCCAGGCGCAATCCGCGATCCCACAGGAACTCGGACTCGCCGAGCTTGCGCGCGATCCATCGCGATTGCACGAAAAGATGGTCGCTCAGGCGATTCACATAAATAATCAGTTGTTCGTTGATCGGTTCCTCGCGCTGGAGGGTCCACAGGATCCGCTCCGCGCGGCGGCATACCGTGCGCGCCTGATGCAGAAATGCGTTCAGCACGCCGCCGCCGGGAAGCGTGAACGACTTCAGCGGCTCGAGCACTTTCTCCATCCGGTCCATCTCGCTTTCGAGCAGGTCAATCTCGAGCGCGCTCATCCGATGCATCCCCTCGTATTCGCCGTCGAGAGGAGTAGCCAGTTCGCTGCCGACGTCGAACAACTCGTTCTGAATACGGCGCAGCGTCTCGGCATACCAGGCGCCTTCCGAGCCGAGCCGTGTCATATACTCGGCAAGATAGGTGCGTACGATTCCGATGATCGAGTTGAGTTCGTCGATAGTGCCGTACGCGTTGATCCGTCCGTGCTCCTTCGGCACGCGGCGACCCCCGACCAGCGCGGTGGTGCCCTTGTCGCCGGTGCGGGTGTAAATTCGGTTGAGCCGAATAGCCATTAGAGGTTCGCCTTTTTCCGAATCGCTTCGTACGACGCGTCGCCCAAGTCGGTGGAAACCGGCAGCTCGCTGTCGCGCCATCCCGGAACGACGACCGCGCCGGATTGATCGCGCTGGCCGCCAAAGCCGCCGGTGACGTTGGTCAGATCGGCGTAGCCCGCATCCTCGAGCATCTCGCACGCGCGCATCGAGCGTCCGCCGGCTTGGCATCCGACGACAAGGGTTTTATTCTTCGGAAGGATTTTTTCCGCGATTTCGAGAAACTCCGGATTTAGCTGCATCTGTCCGGGACCCTTCATGAACACCACCGGAATATTGATCGCGCCTGCCGGATGACCCTGCGCGAACTCGCCCTCGGTGCGTACATCGAGGTAGATCGCTTCGGGATTGCGCTTGAGCGTCTCATGCGCTTCGCGCGGCGGCTGCTCTTTTATCGGCATGGGAATTTCACCTCTGAAACCTCAGGATCGATTCTAGCAGATTTTGAAACCACTCGCTCGGCGGACGGTATCTGCTCGATCAAGTTTGTGATTTTCCGACGCGCTCATGATGCACCATCGCGCTGCGCGGTTTCAGGGGACGCGCCTCGGGCGGGCGTTTCACGTCGGGATAGCCGAACGGCAGAATCGTGAAGATGCCCCATCCGGCGGGGAGGTCGATAAGCGGCGCGATTTTCGCGGCGTCGAAATTGCCGACCCAGCAGGTGCCCAGGCCGAGCGCCCATCCGGCGTTGGCCATGTTCTGCACGGCTTGCGCGCAATCGACGTCGGCCCATCGCGTGTTGGCGAGATCCTTCAGCACGATAACCGCGCTCGGGGCGTCAGCGACAAATTTTCCGGTGCTGCAGAGCTCGCCGATTTCTTTGAGCCGCGTGCGATCGCGGACCACCACGAATTGCCACGGCTGCAAGTTGCGCGCACTCATCGCATGGCGTCCCGCCTCGACGATTTTGGTGAGCTTATCTTCTTCGACCTCTTTGGGCGCGAACGCCCGCTGCACCTTGCGCGAATTGATCGCCTCTATCGCATCCATCGTGAACCTCCTGTGCCCGGCGTTGCGGCGCCGAACGGCGAGCCCATACAGCCGTAAGATTTAATTTTCAATAGCGCTTGCAAGTCTTGTAGTATCAACCCGCGCCGAATTCCAGTTGACGAGGGATTGGGGAACGGAAAGACGGAAGTCGGCGACGGCGCGAACACGCATCGACTGCATGCAGCGAAGCCGCTGCGCAGTTGAGCGCCGGGGGTTCGTTGAAAATCGATGCGGAGCTGCATCAGACCCGGCGGCATCGGATTTGCTGTCGGGGATTGCCGGACGACGGCCGCCCGAGGCGCAAACACGGCTTGGCCTGCTGGCGCGAGTGATGCGTGTGGGGAGCAATTTTTGAAGAAAATCCGAATCGTGAGTCTCTCCCGTATCGCCGATGCGCGCCATCGAACTGCATTCAGTTCGGCTCCAAAGATGTTCCTCGCGCTGACGTGCGCGATGCTCGCGGCGATCTTCCTGCCCGCGGCCGCGATCGCGGCGCAGGCGCCCGCGTTCAATATCTATTTCAGTGGAACCGAAAACCTGATCCTCGATCGGTTGAAGCTCGACCCCGCCACGCATCAAGTGAGCACTTTGGCGGACGCGCAAACCGCCGTCTTCGACGACGCCCTGCCCGCTTCCGGTCCCGCGCTCGACGCGCTCAAGGCGAGAGTGGCAGCCGGCATGGGAGTCGTCATCGTCACTGGGCCGAACACCGACCCCGCTGCGTTGGCCGCGCTGACGGGCGGAGCGATCACGCAGGCCGGCACGGTAGAGGTGGCCGCGGGGCCGAAGCATGCGCAGGAGATCGAGAAACTCGCCGCGATTATCGTGTACACGGGTCCGGCCTCGAATCCGCTTGCGACCAACGTGAGCTGGAAGTCCGCGGTGCGCGTGCACGAGCGCTCGATCCTCTCCGCTACCCCGGCCGCGACTGTTCTGGTCGCGACCAGCGGCAAGGATCCGGTGCGCGCGCATACTCCGATCCTGATCGAGATGAAGTCCGGCGCCGGAACCATCTATGTGCTCAACGTATGGCTCAGGCAAGGCGACCAGCGCGCGCGGATCGCGAGTTATCGCAAGCTGCTGAGCGGAATCGCGGGCGCGCAGAACTACGATTTCCAGCGCTGGGGCTACTTCAACTGGCTGCTCTATGACATGTCGCGATCGGCGGCGGGCGTCGCCGCGGCGCCCTACGGCTCATGGATCGGATCGCCGGTGCCGGACACGCAGCAGATCATCTGGCTCGGCGTGATCTTCTCGACGATGTTCGCCGCATTCGTGATTTGCTACATCATCGTGCGCCGCTACAGTTTGCGGCATCCCGAGCAGCTCGAACATTTTTATCTCCCGGCAAAGCAATCCTCGGCGCCGCAGCCAGCCTCGCTAGGCGCTGCCGCGGCGGTGCCTATCGCGGCGACGGAACCCGCGCCGAATCGCGGCGATCCGCGATGGGAGAAAGTCGGGTTCCATCGCCCGCTCTCCGGCTTCTTCTTCAACTACCTGCTCGCGCTGATCGTCATGATCCCATTCAACTTCATCGTGACGTTTTACATCGAACGCAACTTCGTCAATCCATTCCTCGAAGCGCGCGGCGCATGGGCCGCGGTCACGCAGTTCATGCTGTTCTTCTTCACGCTGCTCGATCTGGGAACCGGGCAGGCGATGGTGAAGTACTTTGCCGAGTACCGGGTCAAGGAGCCCGGGCGCGCGATCAGCTACGCGCAGTTCTTCATCTGGTTTCATGCGATGGCCGGGATGTTCCAAATCACGGCGCTGGGACTGGTCGCCGCGATATGGATGCCGCACACCGCGATGGCGTTTCTGACCTGGTTCGTGATTCTGCACACGCTCATCCAGTTCCCCGGCTTCATCGCGATTTTCTCGAACCTGTTCCGCGCGCTGCAGCGTTTCGATTACGCGCAATTGCTGATCGTCCTGACCTACGTGCTCAACCCGTTCGTGCAGCTCACCTGCGGCGTGTATGGGCGGCATTGGGGGCTGATGCATCCGGTATTCGGCGAAGGGATGGGCGTGGTTTTCGGCTTCGCGATCGGCGGGGTGATCGCAAACCTGCTGATGGGCGCGTTCTGCGCGGTGTTCTACGACAAGATGGGCTTTCGGCTGGCGACGATCTTCCTGGCGCACTTCGATCGCGACACGGTCCGCAAATCGCTCATCTACGGAATCAAGCTGACCGGCGGGCAGGTGCTGGGCGCGACTTCGTGGGCGCTGGTCCCGGTCATCATGGGAATCCTGATTCCCAATTTTCTCGAGCTCAACGAAATCTGGATTCTGACCTACTCGCTCACCTTCGCGTACCTCGAGACCGGCGCCTACATCTTCACCACCCTGATGCCGTCGATCTCGGAGAGCTATTCGCAGGCGATGATGTTTCTCACGCGGCGCTATCTCGATCAGGGCTTGCGCTGGGGATTGATCGTCACCTCGATGCTGGGCGGAGCGTTCGTCGCGTTCTCGGATATCTTCGTCAACGGACTGCTGCCGCCGCAGTTCGTCCGCGCGGCGGGCGTGATGATGCTGATGCATGTGTGGCGCGCGTTCGACTTCACCACCCGGATGCCGGATCAGGTGTTCCAGGGAGTCGGACGCACGGGATTGTTCACGATGACCGCGCTGGTGGAGAACGTAGGCCGCGTCGTCCTGTCGTGGTATCTGATCAAATGGTACGGATTCGACGGCGTGTTCTACGCGTTCATCCTGTCGTCGATCTTGAAGTCGGCGCTGGCGTGGCCGCTGATGGGGTACTTGATCGCGTGGCCGTCGATCAGCGTCTGGCAGACGCTGGTCAATCCGATCCTGGCGGCGTTTGGAAATTATGTAGTTCTGCACGAATTCGCGATTGCGGTTTTTCGCGGACCGGGACATGCCGGAAGCGCGTGGCTGGTGGTGCTGCTATGCCTGTTCGGATCGCTGCCGGTCTATATGTTCATCACCGGGCTGCTCGGATGGGATACTCCGGCGCTGCTGGAATTTCGCGACGCAGCCGAGCTGGTGCCGCCGCCGTTTGGAGCGATCGCGCGGA
>JBAPSR010000229.1:0-4488 GCA_049281755.1 Binataceae bacterium (SeqCode) | reverse complement strand
CCTCGCCGCCTGCCTGATCCCTCGCCCTGAAAGAGGAGAGGCAAGGTGTGGGACCTTATTCAGCGCGCGGAGCGCAGCGCTATTAAAAGACCAGAGCAGCACCCTCACCCACGCGTCACGATGCTTGCGAAAAAGATCGCAAGCATCGCGCCGCGTCGCCCTCTCCCGGCGGAGGGAGAGGGTATTTCAGAAGCGACGGCGCGCTACTGCTTAAGTTCTTTGGTCTCGTGAACGCGGGTCTGCAGATATGCGTCCTGCACCGCGCCGTAAAGATCGACCGCGTAGCGATCGGCTTCCTCGAACTGGTTGAGATGCAGCGAACGGTAGTTGACCGCTTCGCCCACACGCCAGCCCACGTCGGCCGGAATATACACGTACCACGGCAGCAGATAGCTCATCGGATTCATCGCGCCATCGACGACCATTCCAACCGTATCGCCGATCGTCGAAGGACCGAAGAACGGCAGCATCACGTACGGCCCCGTCGGAGCGCCGTAGTAGCGCAGGGTCAGGCCGAAGTCGTCGTTATGCTCCTTCAGGCCGAACCACGCGTCGGCCGGATCAAAGAATCCCGCCACGCCGAGCGTGCTGTTGATTCCAAACCGCGCGACTTCGCCGCCCGCCTCCGCGAAGCGAAGCTGGAACAGATTGTTCGCGAAGCGCGGAATCACGTTTACGTTATCGAAGAACCGCCCCACGCTCTGGCGCACAACGTCGGGAGCGATGAACGCGTATCCCGACGCGACCGGCCGCAGAATCCAATCGTCGAGCTTCAAATTGAACGTGAGCATCGATTCGTTGAACGGCGCCAGCGGATCGCTGTACACGCCCTGGTCTTCGCCCGGTGGAACCGCCTGCGCCGCCGGTCCGCCAACTGCCTGAGGTGAATTATTTGTGCTGAGCGGCGCGACATCCTGCGCCATCGCCGGGACCGCCGGCATCAGACAGGCAGCGATCGCCGTGACGGCAACCGCCACTGCTATACGCGACATCGCGGCCGATTTGCGAACCGATCTCATAGTTTCCTTCTCCGTGCCTGTGCGGCGCGAATTCCTAGACGTCAGATGCCCGCTCGCGGGTTGAGCGATAGCGTACCATGCCGCGTTATTGTAGCAAGGGACTCTAACCTAATGGCGATCGCCCAGCGAAGCCGCCAGGGATGCCTGCTTGCTCTTCAAGTCTGCGATCAATTTCGAGTAACCCTGGTTGTTCATCACGCGGTTAAACTGGTTGCGATAGTTGGCGATAATACTGATCGCCTCGACGGTCACATCGTAAACCTTCCACTGTCCGTTCCGGTTGAGCAATCGGTAGTTGACCGCGATCGGGTCCTTGCCTGGCTGCACGATATTGGTCGCGACCTGCGCGTATTGAGCGCCGTCATTGGTCTGGCGGACGAACTGGACCTGCTGGCCCGAGTAATCATTGATCTTGGCCAGGTAGGAGTCCTCGATAAAAGTGGTGAAGACGGTGGTGAACTCCTGCTGCTGGTCGGGCGTGATCTGCTTCCAATGATAGCCCAGCGCCGAGCGTGACATCTCGGTGAAATCGAAGCTGCGCGAGATGATCTGCCTTAGCTGGTCGCGCCGCTGCTCGGCCGGAACCTGCTTGTTGCGCAGCACCGCGAGAGCATCGTTAACCGTCCCCTGCACGACCGCCATCGGATCATCCGCGGCGAATGCGGGACGGATAGCAGCTGAGGAAATGAATGCCGCCCCTACCAGCAGCATCGCGATGCACTTGAGGAAGCTCGCAATCGGGCGAGGACGCGTTGTCATTGTCACTTGAGTATTCTCCATCAAATTATTCTACGGTTTCTTCGCCGGAGCGGAAGACGCTTTATCTTTTCCGCCGGTCGCTGCGGGAGAAGACTTTGCCGCCGGAGTGGCCACTCCCGGAGGGGCGCCGATGTCGTTTCCTCCTCCGCCGCCGGCGGCGCCGGAATCTTTGCTGGACGATGATCCAGCGTTGTTGATCAATTGCCCGATCGCGTTTTCAATCACGAATGCGGACTGGGTCTGGCGGATCGTGTCGCCGTTGACCAGCGTCTTCTCGCCCGGTCCAGGAGCGATCGAGACGTACTTGCTGCCGATAAGTCCGCTGGTGAGGATCGACGCGATCGCGTCGTTATCGACCGCGATCCCGTCGTCGATACGCATCGCAAGGCGCGCGCGCTCGTCCTTGAGGGCGATCGATTGCACGCGGCCGACATGAACGCCCGCGATCTCGACTTCGTCGCCGGGCTTCACCCCGGCGATATTGTCGAAGCTCGCGTAGAGGGTATAGCCGGGCGGCGGAATGATCGAAATCTGCCCCAGGCGAAAAGACAGGATCACGAGCGCAAGAATTCCGAGCAGCCCGAAAATCCCGACGATAAATTGCGTTGTGCGGCTTGCGTACATTTCCTTGCTTTTAGTCTCTACGAACTCAGTTGGTTATTTTCCAGGTCGTCGCCCGAGGCGCGGCCCGCCAGAAAGCGTTTGAACTCGTCGTCGCTGGAAGCCATCACCTCGTCGACCGTACCGGTCAGCCGCATCTTGCCGTGATGCATGAATGCGACGCGATCCGAGACCTGGAATACCGCCGGCACGTCGTGACTCACCATCACGACGGACAGTCCGAACTTTTTCTGTGTCGCGCGGATAAGTTCGTGAATCGCGCCGGTGCGGGTTGGATCGAGTCCGGTGGTCGGCTCGTCGAGCATCAGGATTTTCGGGCTATGCACCAGCGCGCGCGCGAGCGCGGCGCGTTTTTGCATCCCGCCGCTCATCTCGGACGGATATTTTGCGTCCATGCCCTGAAGGCCCACGGCGGCCAACGTCTCGATCACCTTGGCGCGAATCTCCTCGCGGCTGAGCGCGGTCTTCTCGACCAGCGGAAAAGCGACATTGTCGAACACCGACATCGAGTCGAACAGCGCACCCGCCTGAAACAGCATCCCGAACTTCTCGCGCACCGCGTTCAGCGCGTTGCCGCGAAGCCGGGTAACTTCCGTCCCGTCGATAACAATCGAACCCGCATCGGGACGCAGGAGCAAATTAAGATGCTTCAGCAGAACGGTTTTGCCGCATCCCGACGGTCCCACGATCGTGACTATCTTGCCGTCAGGAACCTCGAGATCGACCCCGTCGAGCACCACCTGGCGGCCGAAGCTGCGCCGCAGTCCGCGCACTGCGATCGCATTGCCGGAATTGTTGCCGGTGGTATTTCCGTTGGTTTCGGAGTTCATGCGATGCTCAGGAGAAGAAGCTGATGCCAAGTCCGCCATGTTACAGAAGAAGCGCGCCAAGAATATAGTCGGCCGCCAGGATTAAAACGCTCGACAGTACCACCGCCTCTGTGGTTGCGCGGCTCACCCCGGTCGCCATCCGCTGCGCGTGGTAGCCTTTGTAGCACGACACCCACATCACGATGATCCCGAAGGTGAGAGCCTTGTACAGGCCAAGCGCGATATCGTGCGACCCCATCTGCGACGCGATCCCGTTGAAGTAATCGCCCGACGGCGCGCCCATCAGGCCGCATCCCACCAGCCATCCACCCCAGATTCCGACCACGTCGAAGATCGTGGTCAGGAGCGGAAAGCTGATTATCCCCGCGATCATCCGCGGCGAGACGAGATACTGCACCGGGTTGATCGCCATCACCGTGAGCGCATCGACCTGCTCGGTCGATTGCATCGAGCCCAGCTCGGCGGCCATCGCGGAGCCCGCGCGCGCGGCGATCATCAGCGCGGCCAGGACGGGGCCGAGCTCGCGAACTATCGTGAGAGCGACCACGGTGCCGAGCGCGCCCTCGGAGCCGAAACGGCGCAAGGTGGTGAATCCCTGCAATCCCAGCACCATTCCGGTGAACGCGCCGATGAGCAGGATCAGGAGCAGCGAATCGGCGCCGATGATCCGAATCTGGCGGATCGCGAGGCGCGCCTTGTAGGGCGGCACCACTGCAAAGACGATCGAGTAGAACAGGAACAGGACGAAATTTCCGAGCGCAACAATACCGTCGAGTATGGATGCGCCTAGCTGCTCAATCATTTCCACTGCCGCTATATCCGTTGCCGAAGGATTTCGAAGGATTTCAATGATGCGCAATTCCCAGGCGGGAAAGCTGGTTCAGGGTGTGAGTGGTCGAAGCCGTGCGTACAAATTCGTAGAGGTCGTTTACAAGATCCAGATCGAGCGCGGGCCGCGCAAGCCTTAGCACCTGGCACGGCACCGCGCGCGCGCGGCAATCGTCAAGATGCTTGGCCAGGCTCTGGCGTCCAAAGCGGGTCCTGATGACCCCGGCCGGAGAACGCGCGATAACGTTGGTGCCGCTGAAATCGCGCGAGGGCACCAGCACCACGCCCGGCCCGGGGGCGGTTTCCATCGCGCTGAATACCGCGTCGATATCGCTCGCGGTGATCATCGGGATATCGGACAACAAGGCGCACAGCGTGGTCGCGCCATGCTCGGCTAAAATGCCCGTCGCCATCGCCACCGCGACGTTGAG
>JBAPSR010000228.1:0-2140 GCA_049281755.1 Binataceae bacterium (SeqCode) | reverse complement strand
ATGGCGGGCCCGATGGCGGGTGCGGCGGGGATGCCGTTTTTCCGTTTCCTCGGATGGAACGTGTTGGGCGCGATGGTCTGGTGTACGCTTATCAGCACGGTAGGTTATCTGGTTGGGGATGAACTTTATCACGCGCTTCACGTGGCGCACCTCGCTTCACTATGGGTCACGTTTGCGGTCCTGCTGGTGGTGGCGGCATTCGCATTCATGTGGTGGCGCGAACGACATCAGACGGTTGCGCCGCCCGAAATTTAGCCGCGCGGTTGCGGTTGTGGTGGCTGCGATCGCGGCGCTCGCGCTTGGATGCAAATCCACGCCGACCCTTCGACTTCACTATCTGCCGGGCTTCGTGCCCGGCTCCGAGCGAATTTTTGGTCCGGTGCGAATCGCGGTGTTGCCGGCCGATGGCGCGATCGCGGCGGGGCGGGTGCGCGTCGGCGGCGTATATTTCGCGCAAGGGTCCGTCGAGCGTTCGTTCTATGCCGAGGATCTGAGCGGGGTGGTTACTGCCGCGGTGATCCGTGCGCTCGGCGACGCGGGGCTCAAGCCGATCGCGAACGGGCCGCTCAGGCACGGCGCTGCGTCGCTGCCGGTTGGCGTTGACTATGTGCTCGCGACCTCGATCGAACTTGCGTCGATCAACCAGCGCTTCGGCACCGAGCAAACCGTGCACGGGCAGTATTTCGAGATGAGGGCGAAGATGCGAATCAAGTTCACGCTCTCCTCGCGCGCGAATCCCGACCTCTACACCGGCGAGATCCTGGGGACCGAGGACGAACCGCCCGCGCCGGTCGGCAAAGAAGTCTTTCTGCCGCTCGAAACCAAACCGGATGAATCGCTCTCGGTCGCGCTATCGCGCGCCGTCGGCGCCCTGATGCTGCAACCCGGTTTCCGCGCCGCGCTGCCGCAAGCGTCACCCAGTGGTGGTCGCGAAGCACGGGTAGAACCCTCTTGGACGCTCCAAGTCCGCGGGGCTCCTAGCGCGTCGCAGTGCACCATGGTAGTAATAATTCACACTCGGGACGAATGGAACTAATGGCATCCACGGCAGTAAAGCGAACCATCTCTCTACCCAAGGATCTTGCCCGCGAAGCCGAGCAGATCGCGCGTGCGGAATCCCGCAGCTTGAGCTCCGTGATCCAGGAGGCCTTGCGAATCGCCCGCGCCGAGCGGCTGCGGCGCGAGCTTGCGGATATTCAGGGTTTCTGGAGCCGCAAGGCGCGTGACAAGAAGATACTCACCGAGCGGGATCTTGAGCGGTACCTGCGCGAGTGAAGGTCGTTTTCGATACCAACATATTTGTGTCTGCATTCGTGTTTCCGGGCGGAAGCGCGGACGAAGCCCTTCAGCGTGTCAGGGTCGCGCACCACGACTTGATCGTTTCGCATGCGATTATTGACGAATGCCTCGGCGTCATTGCCCGCAAGTTCGGAGGCGAGGTAAACGAACTAGCACGGATCGCGGTATTCCTTGGAGATCTCGCGGTGATGGTCAAGCCCCGGCGGCGCGTAACGACGCTCCGCGACGAGCCGGACAATCGCATCCTCGAATGCGCGATCGCCGGCCGAGCCGACGCGATCGTCACCGGGGACCCCGCGATGCTTCGACTCGGAACGTTTCAGCGCATCCGGCTGCTGACGCTGCGGCAATTCCTCGATTCAGATTAAACGCGGCCGCCGCGCTGCAACGGCTACTTCCGCTTGCGGTCTTCTTCGCGTTTGCGGAGCTCGACTCGGCGGATTTTTCCGCTGACTGTCTTGGGTAGCTCGTCCACGAACTCGATCTCGCGCGGGTACTTGTAGGGCGCGGTGATGCGCTTGACGTGCTCTTGCAACTCGCGTGCGAGCGCGTCGGATTTGGGCGCATCCGGACCCAACCGCACAAATGCCTTGACGATCGAACCGCGATCGGGGTCGGGACTCGCCACCACGGCCGACTCGAGCACCGCCGGATGCTCCAGCAGCGCGCTCTCCACTTCGAACGGACCGATCCGGTATCCGGCTGAAATGATCACGTCGTCGGCGCGTCCGACGAACCACAGGTATCCGTCGGCGTCACGTGTCGCGTGGTCTCCGGTCAAGTAGTAATCGCCTTGAAAGACCGCGGCGGTCTCGGCGGGATTCTTCCAGTATTCCAAAAA
>JBAPSR010000227.1:0-8857 GCA_049281755.1 Binataceae bacterium (SeqCode) | reverse complement strand
CTGCCGCGAACGTGTCGACGGTCAAGGCTACCGATCGAATAGTGACGAAAGCGCGAGGAAGTGCGCCCGAGCCCTCGGCGTCACCGGCGGCATCGCCGCCCGCGTCGATTGCATGGCTGGCGCGGCTGAACCACTTTCGCGCGATAGCGCAGCTCGGATTGTTGCACGAGGATCCCGCGATAAGCGCCGCCGCTCAGGCGCATTCGCAATATCTAATCGCCAATTATGCCGACAAGATCAGTGGCGGAGAACCGCTGGGAGACGCGGGGCACGAAGAGAGTCTCGGCAAAACTGGCTACTCGCTTGCAGGCGCCACGATCGCGCCGAACGCGCAGCTCGCTTGGGGATGCGGCCCCTACGATACCAGCGGGCAGATCGATCAGTGGCTCGCGGGCCCGTTTCATCGGCTTCCGATGCTGGATCCGTTTCTGATCCAGGTCGGGTTTGGCGAAGCTGCCAATAATGGATGCTGGGTTGCGGCGCTGCGTCTGGCCGCGCCCGACGAGCATCCGGCCCCGTATGCCAGGGCGATTGAATTTCCGCCTGACGGCGTACCGGTCCCGATCAACTGGTCCGGAGTTGAGTTTCCGAATCCGATCGCGAGTTGCCCCGGCTACGAAATGCCGGTTGGCCTTCCGATAACGCTTCAACTCGGACGGCTCTACGATGCGCAGTTGACGGCGCACTCTCTGAGCGTGGATGGCGCGGTGATAGACAGTTGCGCGTTCGATGCGCGCGCCTACCAGAACGCCGACGCCGCCGCGCAGGAATATGGCCGATGGGCGCTGCGCAGCTTCGGCGCCGTGGTGCTGATCCCGCGCGCACCGCTCGATCCGGGCGAGCGCTATTCGGTATCAATCACCGCGCACGGACAGATTTATGCGTGGACGGTTCGCGTGGGAAACTGACGCGCGCGGCTACTTCACCCATCCCTTTTCGTACGGCGCCGCCATCGTGCCGATCGCGCGCAGATGCTTGATCTTCCACTGCCCGTTGATCTTCTCGTAGTCGTCCTCGTAGCGCGCCCCGAGCCACATCGCGCGGTTCCCCTTGCGCATCGTGAACGGTCCGAGGAAATACCAGCGTCCGGTCGCGCGATCGCCGTCAACCTCGATGATCGGATTCATCACGTTGTGTTGCGAGAAGCTGATTCGTTCGCGAAAGCCCTCGAACAGCTTGCGAATCGCGGCGTGCCCCTGGTTGACGCCGACGCCAGCGCCTTCCCAGATTCCATCCTCGGTGAATAAGGTGATGATCTGGTCGGGGTTGTGATCGTTGTCGCATACCGCGCAATATCGCGCCTTGAGTTTTTTGATCGCCTCGATATCCTCAAGCGTCGTGATCCGCTTCGCGAGTTCCGTAATATCCATTTCGGCGCAACCTCCCGGCGTGATGTATCCAAGCATTAGATTGAGCAACCGCCGCGCGTCAACCGGACGGATGGAACGCGAATGACGTCGCATGCTCGAGCTTTTGACGCGATCATTCTGGGCGCGGGCGCTGCAGGGTTGATGTGCGCAATTGCGGCCGGGCAGCGCGGCAAAAAAGTTCTGCTGCTCGACCGCGCCGAACGCGCGGGTGCGAAGATTCTGATTTCGGGCGGCGGCCGCTGCAACTTCACCAATCTGGAAGTGATGCCTGAGCGTTTCCTGTCCGGCAATCCGCACTTCTGCAAATCGGCGCTCAGCCGCTATACGCAGCACGATTTCATCGCGATGGTCGAGCGGCATCGAATCGCCTATCACGAAAAAACACTCGGCCAATTGTTCTGCAACGGATCTGCGCGCGAGATCGTCTCGATGCTGCTGGAGGAGTGCGCCTCCGTTGGGGTCGAGGTCCGCACCGGGTGTCGGATCATGGAAGTTGTGCACGCCGGCCGGTTCGATCTCGATACTGGCCTCGGCGCATTCGCGGCGCCGGTCCTGGTGCTCGCCTGCGGAGGTTTATCGATTCCGAAAATGGGAGCGACCAGCTTTGCCTACGATCTCGCGCGCCGCTTCGGTCTCGCGATCGTCCAGCCGCGCCCAGGTCTCGTGCCGATGCGCGTGGAAGGCGAGACGCTGAAACAGAGCCGCGCGCTCAGCGGCGTGTCGCTCGATGCGATAGTTTCGTGCCGCGGCGCCGGTTTTCGCGAGAATATCCTGTTCACCCATCGCGGGCTCTCCGGCCCCGCGATTCTGCAAGCCTCGTCCTACTGGCTTCCGGGTGATTCGCTCGAGATTGATCTGATGCCCGAGCATGATGCCGATCGCTTTGTGCTCGACCGCAAGCGAACGCGGCCGCGGGCAGAGCTCAAGACGATACTTGCGGAGGTTCTGCCGAATCGGCTCGCCGAGTCGATCGCTGAAGCCGGTTCGCATGGCGGACCGATCGCGAATCTTACCGATCGCCGAATCCTCGAAATGGCGGCGCGGCTCAAGCGATGGCAGGTATGGCCGAGCGAGACCGAAGGATGGGACAAGGCCGAGGTCACCGTCGGCGGAATCGACACCGCTGGATTGTCGTCCAGAACGATGGAAGCGCGCGGGGTGCCGGGTCTCTATTGTATCGGCGAGGCAGTCGATGTCACCGGATGGCTCGGCGGATATAATTTCCAGTGGGCGTGGTCGAGCGGATGGTGCGCCGGCCAAGCGATATAGCGCAATCGCGCAAAACTCAACGTGACAGAAACCGGCGATGGAGCGTCGCGGATCGAGGCGTGGCAAGATCAGTGCGGGGAATGATAACTTTCATACCCGGAGGAACGACCTTGAGCGCGAGTTTGGCCGTCAGTGAGCACACGATCGAGAAGTTTCGCCGCGACGGATTCGTCGTGGTTCCGAACCTGCTGTCGGAACAGGAACTCGAACGATTTGGCGCTGCCGTCGATCGGGCGGTCCGCAACCGCGGGAGCAACGATCATCGAACGCTCGCAGAAAAGTCGGCTTACGAGCAGTCGTTCACCCAATGCATCAACCTTTGGGAAGATAATCCAGAGGTGCTGCGGCTCACGTTTCATCGCAAGATCTCAGAGGTAGCCACTTTGCTGATAGGCGTTCCTGCTCTGCGCTTGTGGCACGATCAGGCTCTCTACAAGGAATCCGGCGGTCGCTACACCGAGCCGCATCAGGACCAACCCTACTGGCCGATGGAAGAACGCGATACTTTGACCGCGTGGATTCCGTTTGACGGCTCAACCCATGAAACCGGATGCATGGGTTACGTGGCAGGCTCGCATCTGATCGGCCTGCGCAAGTTCGTCAATATTTTTTCGGCTGACGAGAGCGTAAAGATCCTCGAGGATCCCAAAATCGCCGCCGTGCCGCCGATGTACGTTGAAGTGCCACGCGGTGCTATCGCCTTCCATCACGGATTGACGGTTCATATGGCGAAGCCGAACCGGAGCGGCCGCACGCGCCGGGTGCATACCATGATCTATTTCCGCGACGGCGCGACCCGCAGCAAAACCTATGTGCACCCGAGCGTCGATCGTCCCGGTATCAAAGTCGGCGAGCCGATCGCGAGCGATTTGACGCCAATAGTATGGCCGCGTGCCGAGGGCGATTGGCCCGTGCCACCGCGGCTTCCGCTTACGGAAGTTCTGGCGCGGCTCAACATTCATGGCGCTCTGCCCGATATCAAATAGCAATCAAAAACGGAACCGAATAGCCATATGGATCTTCAGCTCAAGGGAAAGTCGGCGCTGATTTTTGGCGGCAGCAAGGGGATCGGGCGCGGATGCGCCGATGCACTTGCGGCCGAAGGAGTTGCGGTCGCGTTGGTTGCCAGAACCAAGGAACCGCTCGACCGCTCAGTCGCCGAAATCACTGCGCATGGCGGACGCGCGATCGGAGTCGCGGCGGACCTCGCCGATTGGGCCAGCGTCGAGCGCGCGGTGAAGACCGCACGCGAGAAGCTCGGCGCAATCGATATCCTGCTGAACAACTCCGGCGGTCCTCCGCCTTCGGGCGTGGTCGGCGTCGCGCCGGAAGTTTGGGAGGCTCAGTTCCACGCGATGGTGCTGGCGATTTTCCGAATCACCGATCTGGTCGTGCCCGAAATGCGCGCGCGCAAATGGGGCCGGATCTTGAACGTCGCATCCTACAGCGTCATCGAGCCTATCGCCGCTATCGGCGTTTCCAACACACTGCGCAGCGCGATTGTCGGATGGGCCAAGACGCTGGCGGGCGAAACCGCGCGCGACGGAATCACAGTGAACACGCTCCTGCCCGGCGTGATCGCCACCGACCGCGCGATTTCGCTCGGCCGCGCGGCGGCAGAGCGCCAGAAGATCTCGGTCGAGGAGGCCGCGCGCCGCACTGCCCAGACGATCCCGGTCGGCCGTATGGGCACGCCGCAGGAATTCGGCGCAGTTGCCGCGTTTCTGGCCAGTCCACTGGCGGCGTATGTGACGGGGTCGCTAATCAGAATCGACGGCGGTCTCGTGCGATCGGTGTGATTCAAACGAGCAGAATGCAAATGAGGTATCGATCATGAGCGCATCAGAGAACAAAGAAATAATCCGTAAGATGTTCACCGAATTGGGCAAAGGGAATGCGGCGGCATTCATGTCCGCGATGGCCGATGATATCAAGTTTACTATTATCGGCACGACCAAGTATTCCGGCACATTCAAGGGCAAGCAGGAATTGGCGAGCAAGCTGCTTGGGCCGCTCGGTGCGGAGCTCGAGGGCGGACTGGTTATCACGCCGGAGAACCTGATCGCCGACGGCGATTTCGTGGCGATGCAGGCGCGTGGAAAGTCACTCGCGAAGAATGGCAAACGCTACGACAATACCTATTGCCAGGTCTTTCGAATCTCAGACGGAAAAATCCGCGAAATCACTGAGTACCTCGATACAGAGCTGGTCACCGCGGCGTTCGGCAAATGAAACGCGTCTGATCGAATCAAAGCGCGCGGGATTCCTGGGGGGAAGAACTCATGGCCTATGACATCCATCCGCGATCGTTTGGAGAGATTTTGGACCTTGGGTTCCGGATTGTGCGCGATAATATAATTCTTCTGGCCGGGATCGCGGCGATCGTTTTTATACCATTGGCCGTCCTTCAGATGATCAGCCGCTCCACGGCATCCGGCCTGATCGGGCTCATCTATTTGTTGCTCCTCGCGCCTGTGATGCAGGCCGCTCTAACAGTTGCTATTGCTAACGTGTACCTCGGACGGCCGATCACAATCGATAATGCATATAGATCGGTCAAACCGATACTGATCCCCTATCTCGGCACCTTCCTGCTGATCTATCTGCTGATTATTGTGGGGTTCGTGTGCCTGATCGTCCCGGGATTCTATGTCATGGTTTGCTGGTCGTTGGCCGCGCAAGTGATGATTATCGAGCGGCGCTTCGGGATGGAATCGATGAGCAGGAGCCGCGCGCTGGTGCGCGGCGCGTGGTGGGCGACCTTTGGAATCGCGCTGGCGGCCGGCGTCATTTCCGAAGTGCCGACCATGGCGCTGTCGGTGCTGTGGTCGTTCATTCCATTTTTCGGGCCGCTCCTGACCGGAGCGACTCGATCGGTTACCGCGACCTACGCCGCGGCAGTGATGGTGATTTACTATTTCGATCGCCGCTGCCGGGTCGAAGACTTCGATCTGCGTCTCCTTGCGGAGCAGATCCGCTCCGAAGGCCAATCCGGGCCGCTGCCTTCGGCGGGAGTTTCCACCGTTGCCTGATCTCTCCGACCCAGCGGTTCTGAAACTGACTCACCAGATTCTGGAACGTCCGGAATTTGCCGCCGCGACCAGTCCGAAATGGATGACGGATTGGGAGCAAAAATTCGCGCAATGGATCGCGAGTCTGGAATTTCTGCGCGATGCGAATCCGGTTCTTTATTGGACGATTTTCGGCGTCGTGATCCTGGTCGCAATCGCGCTCTTCGCGCATATCATTTGGACGGTTTGGATCGCGACGCACACGCTTGCGCCTCGTGAGGGCCGGATCGCGCGCGCCGCTGCGCCCGATCTCGCTGCCGATGCCGCCCGCCTGGCTGAGGACGGCTACTACCTCGAGGCGGCGCATCGCCTGATGCTCGCAAGTTTTCGCACGCTCGGCGAGCGCGCGGTGATCGAGCTGCGTCCCGATCGATCGAATCGGTGGATTCGTGCCGCTCTGCACAAATCCGCGCTGGGTGCAGAGCTTGCCGCCGACCTCGACGGCCTGGTCCAACGCACTGAGCTGCGATGGTTCAGCGATCGCGAAAACGATCCCGCGATTTACGCGCAGTGGCGCGCAGCGTTTGAGCGGCTGTCCGCGGCGGCGAGGTGATCGTGTCGCGCACCGCAATCGTAGCCTCGGTCACATTGCTCGCACTGCTGCTCGCGGTGGATCTGTGGCTCGCGCCGAATCTGGCGCTGGATCGGTCGCCCACCAGCTTTGGAGTCGCGAGCGCCGGCTACAAGGCCGCATTCGAACTGCTTTCCGAGTTGGGTTTTGCGCCGGATCGATCGTATCTGCCTCCCGGTGCGAGTGTGGAGCACACGCTATCGAAGCGCGCGCGATGGTTCGTCTCGCCCGGCTTTCTGGCGCCGGATAAAACCGATGGCGCGGCCGAGGCGAGCGATGTGTTGCGCTGGATCCGCGCGGGCGGTATCGCGGTGGTTTTTGGCGCTCCGGACAGCGACTGGACTCGCCTCGGATTAAATCGCGAGACTTCGGCTGGTGGGGCCGCGAGTGTGATTTCCGGCCCGACTGCGCGCAGCGCGCGCAAGCTGCCGCTCGCGGGTCTCTTGCGATTCAAACCTGCCGCGAAGGCCGGCGATGAGCACGCGCGCGTGCTGCTGACCGCCGACGGGGCGCCATTCGCACTCGAGCTGAAACCTGGATCGGGCCGCCTGATTGCGATTGCTGACAATACTTTCCTGCGCAACGCCAATCTTGGGACCGGCGACGCGAGTGCGATCGTGGTGGACCTTGCGCTTGCGTTCGGGGCGCCGAGCTTTGACGAATGGTCGCACGGATTCGCGCCGCCCGGCTCGATTGTCGCGGTGCTGCTCGGCTCGCGCGCCGTGCTTCCCCTGGTCATCGCGCTGGTGGCCGCGCTCGCATGGATACTCGAGCAACATTCGTGGCCGCGGCGCGAGCTCGACGAAGCCGGCGAATACCCCACGCCGTCGGTCGCGCCGTTCATCGATTCGCTCGGCGTGCTCTACTCACGATCGAAAGATCCCACCGCAGCCCTGCGCGCATATCGATCAGGATTCATCCGCAGGATGCGCCGGCAGATTTCACCCGGCGTGGAGCTGAGCGAGGATGCCGTGCTCGAGCGTCTGGCGCGCGACCGCTCGTTGCCGGCCGAGACCCGTCGATGGTTAATCGACCGAACCGCGCCCGCAAACCAGGCCGAGTTGGTCTCCGCGGTCCGCGCGATCGAGTCCTATCGGAGAGCCGGAGCATGAGCGACGCCGAAAACCTCAACGCCGCCGGATGGGTTGCGGCAAAATTCGCGGCGCTGCGCTCCGCGATCTCAAAAATCATAATCGGCCAGGACGACGCGGTTCGACTCTCATTTGTAACCCTGTTGTGCTCGGGCCATAGCCTCTACGAAGGTGTTCCGGGCGTCGCGAAGACTCTGCTGGTGCGCACGCTCGCGGCGAATCTGGGAGTGCGTTTCGGCCGTATTCAATGCACCCCCGACCTGATGCCGAGCGATATTATCGGCACGCCGATTCTGCAAATCGATCGAGCCGATTTTCGTTTTCGCCCCGGCCCGCTGTTCACGGACCTGCTGCTGGTTGACGAGATCAATCGCGCGCCCGCCAAGACTCAGGCCGCGATGCTCGAGGCGATGCAGGAGCGTGCGGCGACCGTCGATGGCACGCGCTATCCGCTCGGCGAATGGTTCACGGTGCTCGCCACCCAGAATCCGATCGAGCAGGAGGGCACCTATCCGCTGCCCGAGGCCGAGCTCGATCGATTCCTGTTCAAGATCCGGATTGGCTATCCGGACGTGGATGAAGAGATTCGCATCCTGAGTACTCATCACGCGCAGGCGTCGCCGCTCGCTGGCGCTGCCGTGATACTTACGCCGCCAGAGCTGTCCCGCGCGCGCGCCGTTGCGGATGCGGTTTTGGCGCGCGAGGAGATTCTGCGCTATGCGGTGGCTCTCGTCCGCGCGACGCGGGACCATCCTGCGATCGCGGTCGGCGCTTCGCCCCGCGCCGCGCTATGGATGTTGCGCGCGGCGAAAGCGATCGCGACGCTCGAAGGCCGCGAATTCGTGCTGCCCGAAGACGTGCAGGCGGTCATCCATCCGACGCTGCGGCATCGTATTGTGCTCGAAGCTGGCGCCGAGGTCGAAGGTATGAGTCCCGACGAGGCCGTCGATGAAGTGGTGCGCAGCGTGCCGGTGCCGCACTGATGAACGATCAGCCGGAGCTTCCGCGCGAAGCGGCAATCGCGACTCGCGCCGCGCCGCGAATCGTCAAGCTGGCCGCGCTCGCAGCACTGATCGCGCTGGCCGCGGTGCCGTTTCCGATTTTGCTCGCCCCCGCGATAGTGATTTTCGGTGCGCTCGTTGCCCTGACGATCGTCGATTGGAGGACGAGCCTTCGCGACCGCGCGCCGAGCCTGGTCCGCATACTGCCGGAGCGGATGGTCAAAGGCCGGCGCGTATCGATCCTGTACCGAATCATGCGAGTCGGCGCACCGGTGACGCTCTCGATCCTCGACGAGTTGCCGGCCGATCTCGGTGGCGACTTGATGATCGAACCGATGGCCGTCGCCGACGGCGAGCGCGTCGACGTTTCACGTGAAATCGTCCCGCGCCGGCGCGGTATCCGCGCGCTTGGCCCGGTCTATCTGCTGTGGAGCTCCAGGCTGGGACTCGTGCGTTTTCGGATCAGGATCGCGCAGGGCGCCAC
>JBAPSR010000226.1:0-4537 GCA_049281755.1 Binataceae bacterium (SeqCode) | reverse complement strand
GATCCCAGCGCGCATTTTCTCGGTCACGGCGAACGAACGCTCGCGTCCATCCTCATTCTGGACACGATCAACTTTGGCTCAGGATGGTTCCCCGAGCTGAGGAAGAGGCCGGGAAAGTCCGGCTCGGTTACGCTGGCCTCGTGGCTGCGCGATGCCTTCGCCGCGGGACAGGATTTCTCCGCGTCGAAGCTGGCAGAAATCTCGGCCCGGGATTGCGCTCGAATTTTCGACCAGGATCTGCGAGTGCCTTCGATCGCGGAACTGATGGAAAAATTCGCAGACGCGCTCAATCAACTCGGGCACTTTGTCGTCGAGCAATTTCACGGCAAGTACGCCGGGCTGGTCGAGAGTGCTAACGAATCAGCCGAATCGCTCGTCGCAATCCTCCGCACGATGCCGTTCTTTGAGGACGTCGAGACCTGGCGCGGCCGACGCGTGCCCTTCTACAAGCGCGCTCAGCTCACGGCAGCCAAACTCGCGTTGGCGTTTGACCACAGTGGTTGGGGCAAGTTCCGCGATCTCGACGAACTGACAATCTTTGCTGACAATCTCGTTCCGCACGTCCTTCGTGTCGACGGCGTCCTGCTCTACGGCGAGGATTTGGCCGCACGTATCGATCGCGAAGAACTGATACCGGCAGGTTCGGCCGAGGAAGTCGAGATTCGCGCCTGCGCCCTTCATGCGGTCGAACTGATCGCCGGTGAACTGCGCAAGACGGGCCGCGGAGCGACCGCGATGGACATCGATAATGTCCTCTGGAATCGTGGGCAATCCGCTCACTACAAGAGCGTCAAACCTCGGCATCGAACGCGCACTGTCTTTTATTGAACCGCCCGTCCGAAAGCGCCTTTGGGATTAATGATTGGCTCCCCGGGCCGGATTCGAACCAGCGACCCGACGGTTAACAGCCGTCTGCTCTACCGACTGAGCTACCGGGGAGCACTCAGATAACAACCGGAACCTTCTTTGGTATCCAGCTTGGCGAACCAAAGCAAGTGGCGCGCCGCGCGGCGGTATAAAACCGCGCGCGGCTCTACTTCTTCTTCTGCAGGCCTTTTTCCTGCGCCTCCGCCATCGCCATCACCGTCTCCGCCACGTAACTTGCCGGCAGCACTCCGGAGAGTCCCTCGAACACCGGTGAATCGCTGGCCGAGTTGGATGATTCCAGAATCCCCCACAGCACGAAGCGCAACCCGGCCTGCACGAACACCGGTGCTCCGCTGGAAAAGCCGGGCGTAATGCCGCCGTCCATGAAGCATAGCTGCTGCGTTCCCGCGCCCGGCACCTCGGCGTCGGCGGGACGCGAGACCGACACGCGGCCGAACCTCGCCAGGGCTTCGAAGCGCGGATGCGCGATCCCGACACTGGCCGCAGTCAGGTAGTAGGCCTGCGCGCCGGTATCGGCCAACTCGTTCATCTCGGCGCTCGAGACCATGATCGAATCGAGCGAGATCGGCGCGATGCGCGCGCCCGCGGGATTGAGCGGAGTCGCCGCCACGTCGGATTTTTCCGTCACCGGATCGAGGACCCATCGCGACTCCGGCGGCAGGGCTTCTTCGCGCATCACGCCGGTGCGCGAATCCTCGAGCGTGAGAAACAGCCCGGTCGCGGGCTGGCCAGCGGAATCGAGCAGGTTGTGATGAGCGGTCACGACGTAAACGAACGAGCGGCCCTCGAAGACTCTGCTTGGTACCGAGACGAAAAACGCGGTGCCGATCGGAACCGACTTTCCGCCCCGATGCGCCACGATTCCGGCGACGTTGCGCAGCGTTTGCGAAGGCACGCTGTCGTCGGCGGATGCGTGCGGCGCCGCCGCGAGGGACAGTACCAACGCGGTGGCCGCAATCAATACGGCGAATACCTCGCAGCGGTTCGCACGAAAGCGGAAAGGACCGGAAAATGAGCGGGAATGGCGATGGTTCGGTTTTTGCACGTCCTGCACGATACCAAAGCGTCCTTGGCGAGTAATCAGCCGCGAAGTGCGATCGCGCTTGGCAAATCATAGATCCGCAGCCGTTGGGAATATGGAAACCGGCAGAAATTTCCGGGCTCGATCGGGATGGCTCGCGATCGTCGTCGTGGTGCTGGCCGCAATCTACGCGGCGTCGTACCTGATCGATCCGTTTCTGCGCGGGCGGATGGAAGCCGCGATGAACGCGAAGCTGACCGGCTACCATACGACCCTCGGGCACGCGCATCTTCAATTGCTCGGCGGAGCGCTCACGTTGTCGAACTTGATCGTGCGGCAGGACGCGCATCCGCATCCGTCGGTTGCCAATCTTTCGACGCTGCACTTTCGAATCCAATGGCGCGAGCTGTTCTCGGGGCGCGTGGTCGCCGACGTTGCGCTGACGCGGCCGCTGGTGCATATCGATTTGCCGCAGCTTGAGCAGCAGGCGTCGGCGAAAGTCTCGCTCTCGAAAGTCGGATGGCAGGATGCGCTGCAGGCGGTCTATCCATTCAAGATCAACCGCATGCGGATAGTTGACGGCGACCTGACCTACGTCGATACCGATCCGCATCACGCGCTGCATGTGACCGAGCTCGAGCTTACGGCCGACAATATCCGCAACGTGCACGCGGCGTCGGATCTCTATCCGTCGCCGATCCATGCGACGATGGTTGCGTTCGGGAGCGGCACGATGCGGCTCGATGGCCATGCAAATTTTCTCGAGAAGCCGTTCGCATCAGTCAAAGCGAACTACTCGATGCGCCAGGTTCCGCTGGCGGAGTTCGCGCCCGAGATCAAGCGCGTCAATTTTTCGATTCGCGGCGGAATTCTCGCGAGCGACGGCAAGTTCGAGTACGGACCCAAGGTCCAGCGCGCCCACGTGAAATACGCCTTCCTCGACGGCGTCGATATCGATTACACCCACTCGCGGCAAACCGAGGCGGCGGAGCAGCGCCGAATCGACAAGGTCAGGCAGGGAGCCAAAGCAGCGGCCGCGTCGCGCAGCCTGGAACTTAAGGTGGACGAGTTCGATATCGGACGCAGCTCGCTCGCCTACATCGATCAGACCAAGGATCCCAAGTACAAGATTTTCGTGACCGGCCTGAACCTGAAGGCGACCTCGATCTCGAATCATAGCGAGGCGCAGCCCGCGCAGTTCGCGCTCAGCGGACAACTCATGGGCAGCGGCGCGACCACGATCTCCGGAGATTTTCGCTCCGCCAAGACGCCGGATTTCGATCTCGACGCGCGCGCGGAAAATGTGAACCTGGTCTCGCTCAACGACCTGCTGCGCGCGTATGAAAAAATCGACGTCGCTTCCGGCACGCTCTCGCTGTACACGCAGATGGGCGTGCGCGACGGAGAGATTCACGGCTACGTGAAACCGTTGTTCAGCAACCTGCAGGTTTACAGTTGGGAACAGGATAAACGTAAGCCGCTCACGACCCAGGCATACAAACTCCTGCTCGGAGGGGCGGCGCACGTATTCAAGAATCGCTCGACCGGCAACGTCGCCACCGAAGTGCGACTGTCGGGCAAGGTCGATCAGCCCAACGTCAGCACCTGGCAGGCGATTGTGGCGCTGGTGCGCAACGCGTTCGTGCAGGCAATCGCGCCGGGCTTCGATCAGGAGATGCAGCGCTCGGGAGCAGCGCCGAAGAGCTGACGCGCGCTACGGCGTTCGCGACGCGCGGCGCATCGAGACGCGATCCCACAGGTTGATCATGTAGCCGTCGGGATCGAGCAATTCCGCGCCGTAACCCCAGAACAGCCGGCGCGGAGTATTGACGAACTTCACGCCCTTGCGCTCCAGCTCGCGCGACTTCGAGTCCACGTCTTTAACCTGGATCGTCAGCGTGCACTTGGCGCCTGTCAGCCGCTTGGCCGCCATGGTCAGGAAGATGGTGAAGCCCGCGCTGTCCTGAATCGCGATCACGTCGGCGTGTCCGAACTCGACCGTGAAGCCCAGATTCTTGACGTACCAATCGCGCGACCGTTTAAGATTCGTGACCGGCAGAGCCATGTGGTCGAACTTGACCATGACTTTTTCCATTGTCGATACCTCGGGAATCGCATTTACCTATGACGCGAGCAGGGGTTTGAGAAATTCGCGCATGTAGGCGCTCACCAGCTCGGGCTCTTCCTGCTGCACCCAATGGCCCGCGCTCGGGATGTAGTCGATCTCGAAGGGTCCGGTGAACAGCGGCTCCATGTTGTAGGTGAGCTCCTTGCCGAGCGCGAAATCCTGCTCGCCCCAGATGAGCATCGTCGGCGCCGCGATTGTGCGATCGATCCAGTCGTCGGTGCCGGTTCGCGCCATGAACCCCGAGCGGAAGTTGGCGCGATAATAATTGATCGCGGCGCTGATCGAGTAGGGATTGCGGAACGCTTCGTGGAAGTGGCGCAAATCGTCGTCGGTGATTGCGTCCTTGCGGACTAAGTTGCCCTGCAGCGCGCGATCGAGCGCGCGAAAATTCCGCGCCCGGAACATCGCCTCCGGCAGCCACGGAAGCTGGAAGAACGCCATGTACCAGCTCCGCATCATCTGGCGCGCGTTGTGCCTGAGCTCTTCGGACATCCGCTTCA
>JBAPSR010000225.1:0-2422 GCA_049281755.1 Binataceae bacterium (SeqCode) | reverse complement strand
TCCGATCCAGCGCCCATCCCGCGACGATATTCCCGAGCGCGCCGATCACGTACGCGAGCACGACGGCGTGCCCGATCTGCGGCGAGGTCCAGTGATGGTCGCGTTTGGCGTAAAGGCTGAAAAACGTGACCGCCGGCGAGCCGACAATACCCACGCAATTCCACAGCAGCGCCACCAGCAGCACGCGGCCTCGATAGGGTCCGCGAATCGGCTCGATCGCGTTGCGCAAGGCGGCGCCGATCTCGCCGGTCCAGCTCGCGGCTGCGCGCGTGGCCTTGAGCGCCTCGAAACGCGCGGTTTCCTTTAGTCCACGGCGCAGAAACGCGACCAGCAGCAGCGGCAGAATTCCGATGAAATACATTCCGCGCCAGCCCCATCGCGAATCCGCCACGACGCCATACAATTCGCCGCCCGCGACCACGCCGAACAGGCCGACGGTTTGCAGCGCGGCAATTCCGCGTCCGCGCAAGTTGTCGGGAAATTCTTCGCTGATCATGATGATCGCGATGCTGAATTCGGCCGACAAAAAAAGCTGCGCGAGGCTCTGGAAAATCGTGAAGCTGCCAAGCCCGGTCGAAAGCGCGGTAAACAGCGTGAACAGCGTATAGAATAGAACCGTTCCGGAAACGATCGGCTTGCGCCCGATCCGGTCCGACGCCATCACCAGCAGGAACGCCGCCATCCCTCCGAGCCGAACCAGCGATGCGAGCGTTCCGATCGCACGATTATCGAGATGGAACGAGCGAGCGATATCAGGCGTGCAGAGATGAAAGATGGTGACGTCGTAACCCTCGAAGATGGTCACCGACATCAGCAGGCCGAGCAGCATCCACAGGTAGCTTTTGCTGCGCGGGGCGAGGTTGAGCGCGATCGCGGCGCCGGAGCCCGGGGCGGAAGATTCTGGGTTGTTTTGCGGCGGTTTCACACGGAAAATCTCAGAGGCGACCAAGCTCCCAAATTGCCGCAGCCAGAGCAAGCCTTATCCTGCGCGACTCTGCGGACGAGGATGAAACTATTGCGTTCGATCCGGATGCAGGCGACGACGGCGATTCTTCTGGTGGGCGCGCTCGCCATCTTGGGTCTGCCGGCGGCGGCCGCTCCGGTGGCGATGCTGCTGGGATTCTCTTCGGCCGATTTCGAGATTTTGGATCCCGCGAACTCAAACGTAATCGGCCACGCGCGCTATGCCGTGTCGAAAGAGGGCGACGGGATTGCGCTGCACGGCGACGATCGCTACACCAGCGGCCAATACGATTTCGAGATCGAGCGGTTCGATACGCGGGCCGGGACGCTACCGGTCCTTACCGCGGCGGATCATTATTTTTTCCTGGCCAACGGCGCGCCGGAATTCCAGACGAATTTCGACGTGAAATCCGGGCTTGCGACCTGCATCGATTTTCGCCGCCAGCCGCCGCTGACGGAAAATACGCAGCTCAAGGTTCCGTCAGACATCTGGATGGGAGCCTCGGTGATGGTTCCGATTCAGGAATTTCTGCGCGGTGGGGGCAGCGGTACGCTCCAGACGCACGTTTTCAGTTGCGCGCCCGGCCCAAAAATTTTCGCGGTCCAGGTATCGATCACCCAGATGCAGGCACACTCGCCGCTCTCGCGGCCGGGCGTGGTCGAAGTCGATTTCAAGCCGGATTTCGGATGGCTCAATCTAATCGCCGCGCCATTCGTCCCGCATTTGAACGCGTGGTTTGATCCAACTCACGACTGGGATTTTGTCGGCGCCGCTCTCGCCAGATTTTATCAGGGCCCGAACATCCTGCTTGCGCGCACGACGATGCCGGCAGTATCGGCGGATGCCGTGCAGCAAGCGCCGCCCAGGTGATGTGCTTCGACGGTTAGCGGCTTAAAAGTGCGTGATGCCTTCGCCCTCGGGATGCCGCACGGACGAAGGTTTGGGTTTCCGATATTGGAAAGATAACTGGCAGGTGGTGCAGGTGCCTTCCGGCCGTGGATTGCCGGATTTGCGGACCAGCTTGACGTAGCGCACGCTTCCGTCGCTGCACAGATGGCTGGCGACGGGATAGTCGTACACGGTACGGACCGCGGTGGGTCGATCGCTCATTGTTCTTCGGCTAACGCTCCTTCGTTATCGTCAGTTTCATTTCCGCCGCGCCGCGCCCAGGCGCGTGACGCGCGTTTCGCACGATCCATAAATAGTGATTTGCGCGCGTTGATCAATAACTTGCGGGCCTTGGGCGAAAATATTTTTTCTTCACTGCTCTTGCTTGCGGTGCGTCACCTCGAACGTGACGATCTCGAACGGCCGCAGCTCGAGCTCGAGCGCGCCGCCGCGCTTGCGACGCATCCCGGCGCGCTTGACCTCGTTCCCCGCCAGATCGACCACGCGCGTGCGCATCGCGTCCGGAAAACTGAATCGCGCGCGCTCCGCCTCGGGCGCATTGCTGAAGAC
>JBAPSR010000224.1:0-2960 GCA_049281755.1 Binataceae bacterium (SeqCode) | reverse complement strand
CACTTATACAGTCTCAATCCCTCATCATAAGAGAGCTGTTGAATGGCGCGCCGTGCCGCCTCTTGCGAATAGTCGAGGGCTGCATCCAGATCGCCAACGGGTAATGCCTGCAGAAGATGATGTGCTATTTGCGAATGATTACTGTCGCTGCCGCCGGAGGCCACACCTCGTAGTTCTGTGGCTATCCGATGATGAAATTGCCGGCGCTCCGATGCTTCGAGGTTTTCGTGCAGATACTCGACAAAGAGCGCATGGACGAACTCAAATCGTCCCGGTCGATCAACAAGCGCTCTAATCATTCCGATAGCCACACCTTCCTTAAGACCATTGGCGAGTCGGTCGCGATCGATTCCAAGAAGCGAGACCAGGAGGCGCTCATCGAACTCCCGGCCGATCGTAGCGGCAGCTGCCAGAATCCGACCCGTTGCCTTAGAGGCCAGTTCGAACCGCCGCCGGATTGCTGAGCCGACCCGGTCCGGAATATCGAAGTTTTCGAGCTTTCCAATATCTTGCGGATAATTCCGGCTTTGCCCCTCCAGCAGAGCCACGATTTCGGTCAGGAAGAACGGATTTCCCTCTGTCGCATTGTAGAGCTTACGAACGATCTTCGTGTTCTTCTTGAGATCGGTCGTGGCCTGAAGAAATTCCGCAACCTCGCTCTCTTGAAGGCCGCGAAGTGTGATCCGATCACCTTCCCGGCCTATACTCGAAAGCAATTCGGCGTTGCGCGAACTAAGATTGAGCTCCGCTTCCCGATAATTGATCAGCACCAATAATCGCAGTTGCCGAACTTGCTTAGCTAGAAACTCCAGCAGTAATAGCGACGATTCATCCGCGGCATGGCAATCATCAAAGATCAACAGCCACGGGCGGTCCTTCGAAGCGAGAGCAAGGATGCCGAGAACGGAATCAAACAGGCGGAAACGTTGCACCTCGGGGTCCTGGCCGCTCCAGTGTGACGATCCGGCCGATTCCTTGCTTGTGTGGCTGCTTGATTCGCGGGGCTGGAGCCGAAGTTCAGGTAGCAGCTCTGAAATATGCGCGAGTTGCGCGCTAGCGGCTGAGTTCCCGCTTCTGAGAACGTCCGCAATCGAGCGCAGGACTTGAATCCATTGCCAATATCGAGGCGCACCGGGTCCTTCCCACGCCCGGGCCCATGCGACCTGGACTCCGAGGGTACGCGAGTGGGTCGCGACAGCGTCGCTGAGTGCAGTCTTGCCAATCCCCGGTTCGCCCGAGATTAACACCACGCTCCCTGTGCCCGCCGCACTCGCGTTCAGCCGGCTTTTCAGATCAGCAAGTTCTCGCTCTCGCCCGATCGGAGGGTGATTCAAGACGCCGGAAATAACTCTATCCTCCAAATTCGCTTACTTTGAAAAAGTCTCTTGAGTGTCAGTTTTGCCTATATGGCGACAATCGAAACAGCACTCATGGCACTGGGACATTTCCTAAAGAGTTCACGTAGCCAACGAAGTAATCGGTCTCCTCAATGCCTTGCGCAAATGGCGGCCTCGAAAACGGTTTGTGTCGATAGGCGTAGAGCCCCTGTAGAATTGAATCGAGGAACAGGATGCATACCTGATGGTTGACGTTGGGCAATGATGAGAGGATCTTTGGATCCGGTTTTCCGGGAAAACTCTGACCTAGTTGTTTCGCCAAAAAATCGCTCAACGCCTGCAGATAAAGTAATACTGCGTCGTTGTCTTTCGTGCCTGTCGGTATTGGGTAATTGCCTCCTAGAGAGACCAGAAATTCTTGGGCGTGTTTCCAAAGTCCTGTCAAACCTTTATCCGTGACTTTGCTCGGTTTCTTTGCCTGCTTGCGATAAGCGTCTGCCGCGGCGGTGTTTATGACGTCTGGATCGACGGAGCTCACAGCCGATGTTGTTACAGTTCCCACGATTCCTCCTCCTTGTTTGTGTCGTCGTGAGCGACAGGTCCAATTCACGTGAAGAAGTCACTCCGCGCGAAAGATCCCGGACAGATGCACGAAAACAAACTAGTAAACCGGCCGTTTAGCGTCTACGGATCTTGAAGAACTTCGGCCCTCGGTTGTGGAACTGTTTCGTTTCACACCTCCCTGGTCGTCTCTCAATAGTTGGATCAATGCAGGAAGGCAGCCTATCCGAAGCCGGCGAAACCGACCTTGATCCACATGCTCCGCCAGGACACCTAATTTTACGACCGGACAGAGGGTCGTCGATTCCAGTGAGAAAACCGTAGGCTTACTGGTGGGTAGTAAAATATCAGATGGATCGCCAATTTTCTCGGGAGTAGGTCGAGCGGCCTCGAAAGCGAACGTTACCGGGTCCACCGAGAGTTACCCCCACGCACACAACTGGTTTTCAAGATACGGACGGTCCGGCGTATTCGCAGCGTATTCGCGGACATCCAAAATATAGCGCCGAAAATCGAACTAGCGGGCGTTTCACGGCGCGGGCGCTATCCGAGCGGCGCTTTATAGCGGCCGAAGGGCGGTCCTAGGGGGCTTTATGGCGAGCCGGGGCCGGATTAGTGAGGCCGGGGTTCGGCTGGGACCTTAGGACCCGCCTAGACCGCCGCGCAGGCGGAGGGGGGCGCTTACATGCCCTGTCCGGGCGCCGAGTGCGTCCAGGCCGTTTCCCGTTGAGGGTTGAAAAAACGGCCTCGGTAAAAATCGGCTCGCGCCGTTGGGCTTTTCCGTGCGGTGAGGGCATTAGGCCTATAAGGCCCTTCTTTCTGGAAAGCTACGCTACGGAATAGCACGGCGGGTGAATCGCCGCGCCTCCGAATACGCGGCGAATACGCGGCTCTCCGGCGCCGCCCGGTAGCCGAGAAAAAGTCTCGGTATTTATTGGTGCGCCGTCGCGGACTTGAACCGCGGACCCGCTGATTAAGAGTCAGCTGCTCTACCAACTGAGCTAACGGCGCACCGAGGAGATGCTTTCGTAGCAGGATATGTGGGGTGAGTGAAGGGATTTG
>JBAPSR010000223.1:0-26803 GCA_049281755.1 Binataceae bacterium (SeqCode) | reverse complement strand
CTGGCCGCCGTAGTCTTTGGGCGCGCCCATGCACCACATCCCGGCGGCCTGGACCTTCTTGGCGATCCGCCAGTAGTCGTCTTCGGGGATTTCGGGCGCGTCCGGATCGCACTTGGCCTCGATCGGGATGATCTCGTCGCGGATGATGCGCCGGACCTGATCGCGCAGGGCCGCAAGCTCTTCGGGAATTTGATAGCCACCGCTGTCCATCAGAAAATCTCCTCTTGCGCGTGAGCTGTGTCCTCGAGTCCGCGCTTCAATGCGGCGATCCACCACTGGCGAATCCATTCCAGGTCGTACGCGCCCCAAGTTCCTTTTATTTCGAGATCGATTTCGCGGACATGCTCGATCGCGTCGGCAATTTGGGCGATCGCTAAGTGGCCCATCCGGGCACGTTCGGCGCCGGCCTGCTCCTTCGCCGCAAGATATGCCGAGAGGCCATCGAGCACCTGGCCGCTATAGGTCCACAATTGCTGTTCGGCACGAGCGAGCGGATTTCCACCGGCGCGCGAGATCGACTCGGCCGCCGCGATCGCATCGTGAAAGACACGCGCGGCAGTCTTCAACTCGCCGCGTTTGCGGCGTCCTTTTTCCGCGGACATCTGTGGACGAATCACATCGCCAAAGTCGAGCGATAGCAGCGACGCTCGCTCGACCGCTCGATAGGCAGCGTCGAGCTCGGGGGCGCATCGCGGATACCGCCCCAGCGCGGTCTGGGAAATCGCGGCGTCGGGCTCGAATGCGACATCGCGCGCGCATCGCACGAACGCCTCGAGGTTCACCGGATAGGCGAGCGTGCTAAACGCACCGAAAGTCAGGCAGGAGATACTGGTTATCCCGAGCGCGTGATACGCGCGCAGATCGCGCGCGACGACGCCCGGCGTCGCGAAGGCGAGTCCGCCGAACAATATCGCGTCGGCGTAGTATTCGAAGATATGCGCGCGGCCGTCAAAAATTTCGAGGTAACGTTTGAGCGATTCGAGAAACGGCGGATTGATTTCGCAGGCGGGATCATCGATCGCGTGCGAGTAGCATCGCTCTCGCGGCGCCCATTCGAACCATACGTTGGGAAGGGGACGCAAGCCCGGATGCGGCTCAAGCGTGTCGTGATAAGCGAGATACGCGACCGGTGGCTCGTCGGCCCCGCGCTGGGCGAGCGACTCGGCCACGGCGTTGACCACATCCATATACTGCAACTGCGGCGCGAGCTCGCGGCAGTTGCCGCATCGGCACCACGCACCCTTCCCTACGTCGGCGCCCCAGATGTGCAACAGCTCGTTCTCCGGATAGTCGCTCACATACTTGAGCGCGCCTTCGCGCACCAGCTCGAGCGCGGCGGGATTCGACACGCACAGATTCCCGCGCGCCATCCTTACGCCATCGTCGCCGGCCGGGAACATCGCGGGGTCGCTCTCGAAGCGCTCGCGCGGGAGCAGAATCTGCAGGACGTGGCCGCCATACTCCTGCGAGATTCCGTAAGCCTCAAACAGAGGCTGGATTTCGTCAATTTTGAGCCGAGTGTCGTGCGCGTGCCTGATGTAAGAAAACGCGTTGGCGCCGCGCCGTCCGAGCCACGGGACGAACTCGCGGTCATGGCGCAGATGCAGCTCGAGCCGGTCGGCCAAGCCGTAGTTCCAGGTCATGATGTCGGAAACGAATGCGCGGCGCGAAAAAGACGGCGTGACCCGATACGGCGCGATCGCGCGAAGCGCTTTCGCGTCGATCTGCGGATACTGCGCGCTCGCGCCGGGAGCAAAGCGCGCGCCCAGATGCTCGAGCAGATCGGCGGCCGCGTGAATCAGTCCACGCGCGCTACCCGCGCCAAGCGCAATCACCGAATCATCCGCGCGCGCGATCGCGAATGAGTCTCCGGCTAGCACATCGCCTGCGAACGGATCCGCGAGATCATCGCCGTGGCGCGCGTCCAGCTCGATTCGCATCCGATTTGAGCCGACGCGGGTATCGTGCGCGACGTCCACCGGACGCGAAAGCATGGCGGCGAGACCGGTCGCGAGTTCGCTGGCCGCAGTCGCGCTGACGCGCGCCTCGTGAGTATCGAGCGCGCCATCGGAGAGTACGATTCGCGGAAATTCCGTTTTCGATTCTCGATTTGCGCTCACGTTCTCATCGCCCCAACCCGCGCGGACGGCCATTGTCGCGGCGAATACTCGGGAATGATAACATGACTCATCGAATTTAGTATCGGTCGATACTTAAGCCTCAAGCCTCGCGCCGAGAGCGCATCCAGATGCCCAGTCCCAACGAGATTCTCGCCGAATTAAAAAAAGTCAAGTATCCCGGCTTCACGCGCGATATCGTGTCGTTCGGGATCATCAAGGACATCGAAGTCGCTTCCGCCGGCATCACGGTCGTCGTCGCTGCGCCGTCGGCGAAGCCCGAGGTCGTAAATCAGATCGTCGAGGAAGCGAAGCGCGTGATTCGCGCGATGCCCGGCGCGCCTGCGGTCGTCGAGGTCCGGCTCGAGCAACCTGCTCCTGACGCCAGGGCGCGGCCACAGCAAACGATGGCGCGCCGCAGTATCCCGGGTGTCGCACATATCGTCGCAGTCGCCAGCGGCAAGGGCGGAGTCGGCAAATCGACTGTCGCGGTAAATCTGGCGCTCGCGATGCGCGCGCTCGGATGGCGTGTCGGCCTGATGGACGCGGACGTTTACGGGCCGTCGATAGCGATGATGGTGGGAGCAGAGAAGGCGGTCACGCTCACGCCTGAGCGGCGGATCATTCCGCTCGAGCGCTTCGGCATCCGCTACGTCTCGATGGCGCTGTTCATCAACGACGAGACCGCGGTCATCTGGCGCGGACCGATGGTTACCAAGCTCGAGACCGAGTTTCTGTTCAACGTCGAATGGGGCGAGCTCGATTGCCTGGTGCTGGATCTGCCGCCCGGCACCGGCGACGCGCAACTGACGATCACGCAGCGGGTCGAGCTCGACGGCGGCGTGGTCGTCACGACGCCGCAGGAGATTGCGCTGGTCGATGTGAAGCGCGGAGTCGAGATGTTTCGCGAGGTGAATGTTCCCGTGCTCGGCGTGGTCGAGAACATGAGCTATTACCTGTGCCGCAAATGCGGCAAGCGCCACGAGATTTTTTCGCACGGCGGCGGAGGGCGTTACGCGGCCGAGCTGGGCGTGCCGTTTCTGGGCGAGATTCCAATAACCCGCGAGCTGCGCGAGGGCGGAGATACGGCAAGCCCGATCGTCGCGGTGAATCCGGGCCACGCGATCTCGGGCGCATTCAAGGAAATCGCTGCGAAAGTGATCGGGAGTATCGACACCGCGCGCAATTGACGCGAGCCTATGGCCGATTCACCAAAAATCTCGCTCATCACGATCACGAAGAACGAGCAGGCGCTGATCGGCCAATGTCTGGCGAGCGCATGGTTCTGCGCGGAGAAGATCGTCGTCGATTCGTTCTCCGACGATCGCACGGTCGAGATCGCGCGCGCCGCCGGCGCACAAGTCTATCAGCACGAGTTCACCAACTATGTGACGCAGAAGCAGATGGCGCTCGATCGCGCGACCGGCGACTGGGTCCTGCTGATGGACGCCGACGAGCAGGCAACCCACGATCTCGGCGAAGAGATTCTGCTCGCAGTCGCGGCGGCGCCGGCGAAAGACGGCTACCGCATCCGCCGGATTTTGTATCATCTTGATCACTACTATCCGCACGGAATCTATCCCGACACTCCCGTGCGGCTCTTCCGGCGCGAGCGCGGCCATATCGGCGGACGCGACCCGCACGACAAAGTCGTGGTCGAAGGCGAGGTCGGCAAGCTCACCGCGCCGATCCTGCATTTCAGCTATCGCGACGTCGCCGATCACGTTGCGACCATCAACCGCTTCAGCACGCGCGCCGCGCTCGAGCATCAGCCGACCGCGTTCACGCCGATCAAAATGATCGCGAATCCGATCTGGCGATTTTTCAATTTCTATATTCTGCGCGGTGGTTTCCGCGACGGCGGCCGCGGCCTGTACGCCGCGATGACCGCCGCGTTCTATGTATTCCTCAAGTACGCCAAAATGTACGAGCGCCGTATCCACGACCGCCATCCGCGATAGGATGCGCCGGCGCGGCTTTTAGACCTAAACAGTGCCCTCGATCACATTGCGTCAGGTCCAGGTTAGTGGGATACTCCTTGCAGATATTCCTACGAGATATCTCTGATGAATGCCATATCTCTCAAACTCCCAAACGATCTTCTCAAGGCAAGCAGCCGATACGCTAAGGCGCTGGGAATCCCGCGCGCTGAATACGTTCGACGCGCGATCGAGAAAATGAACCGAGATTCCGAAGCACGAGAACGCAACACGCGCTTGGCCAGGGCCTCGCGCCGGGTTCGCCGCGAGAGTATGCGCGTCAACGCCGAGTTCGCCGCGATCGAGCACGATCCAGATGCATGAGCGGGGCGACGTTTGGCTTGCCAACCTTAATCGGCGCCATGGAACCGAGCCCGGCAAGCGCAGACCAGTTCTCATCGTTCAAGCGCAGGCATTAATCGACTCGGGTCATCCCTCGACGCTGGTCGTCCCCCTGACAACCAATCTCATTGATGGCGCCGAGCCGCTGCGCATCCGGGTACCCGCTCAAGGGGCGCTGCGACGCGATTCCGACTTGCTCATCGATCAGCTTCGAGCGATCGACAACAAACGTATTGCCGAAGGACCTCTTGTCACTCTTGACGATTCAGCGATAGAGCGCGTCGAGGCTGCGATAAGAGAGGTACTCGATCTGCCGCCACAATCTGCCCGCTGACTGGCGCACCCGAACGCGGTCACTTCTCTCGCGCCATAATCCTGATAAGTTAGGCAGCGGCTCCATGAAACGCCTTCTGCTTTACGTCCGCCGCTACTCGGCTTGGTACGGCTTCGGAATGCTCTGCACGCTGGTCGCTTCCGCGTGCGGGATGACCGTGGCCTACCTAAGCGGCGCCGCGATCAAGTCGATCCAGTTTCATCATGCGATGACCTTCGGCACGCTCGAGCGCCTGGGCCTGCCCGCACAGGAGACACTCGGGCGAATCGTGCTGATGCTTTGCATCACCGCGCTTATCGGCGGGACCGCGCGCTGGCTCTCGCGCTTTACGATTTTCAACACCGGCCGCGATATCGAGTACGACCTGCGCAACGATCTCTTCGTCCATCTGACGCATCTCGGCCCAGTATTCTACGATCGCCACAAAATCGGCGACCTGATGTCGCGGCTGGTCAACGATCTCACCGCCGTGCGGATGATGGTCGGGATGGGCGTGGTGACGTTTGCCGACGCCCCGGCGACCACCTTCTTCGCGCTCTCTTTCATGCTGGCCGTGAGCGTGCGCCTGACCATCGCGGTGATCGCGCCGTACATCCTGCTGATGATCGGGATCAAACGGCTGTCGCGCTCGCTGATGGTGCGCAATCTGCGCGTGCAGCAGGGACTGGGCGGAATCGAATCGAAGGTGCAGGAGAGCCTGGCCGGCATCCACGTGGTCAAGGCCTACGCGCTCGAGGATCACGAATCGGCGCTCTTCCGCAAATCGAACGACGACTACAACGAACTCGGGCTTGCGCTCGCGCGCCTGCGCGGCGCGATGTTCCCGATGATCCGCGGCACGTCGGCGTTTGCCGTGATGGTCGTGCTGATTTACGGCGGATCGCTGGTGACGCGCGGAGTTCTCGAAATCGGCGATCTGGTCGCGTTCATGGGATACCTCGGGCGCCTGGCGTGGCCGGTCACGTCGCTCGGATGGATGATCTCGATATACCAGCGCGCGAAAGCGGCGATGGAGCGCCTTAACGAGGTGTTCTCGGAGCCGCCACAGCCGGGCGAGCTCGACGACGGCGGAGTGCGGCTGGAAGTGCGCGGCGCGATCCAGTGGGATCATGTTTCGTTCAGTTATTTTTTGCGCGACCAGATCGAGGGTGCGGTCGCCGAATCCAACGGCACCGCCTCCAACGGTCACCATTACGATTACGCGCTCCGGGACGTGTCGGTCACGGTTCCGGCCGGCGGCAAGCTCGCGATCGTCGGACGCACCGGCTCGGGAAAATCCACGATGGTCAAGCTGCTGACGCGCCAGTTCGAGCCGACCAGCGGCAGGATTTTGCTCGACGGAAAAGATATCCGTGAGATCCCGCTGCATTCGCTGCGCAAGACGCTCGGAGTCGTTCCGCAGGAGCCGGTGCTGTTCTCCGACACGATGGCGCGCAATATTGCGTTCGGGCGCCCCGACGCGACCCCCGATGAAGTTCGCGAGGCCGCGCGGATCGCGGGACTCGAGCCCGACATCGCAACCCTGCCGCACGGACTCGACACGATCGTCGGCGAGCGCGGGATGGCGCTGTCGGGCGGACAGAAGCAGCGCACCACGATCGCGAGGCTGCTCACCTACCGTCCCGGCGTCGTGGTGCTCGATGACGCCCTTTCGAGCGTGGACACCGAGACCGAAAAGTCCGTGCTTCACAGCCTCGAGGAGAGCGTTGTCGGACGCACCACGATCGTGGTGGCGCATCGCGCCTCGACCGTGCGCGACGCCGACGAGATCATCGTGCTCGAAGACGGCGCGATCGCCGAGCGCGGAACTCACGCCGAGTTGATGGCGCGGCGCGGAACCTATGCCGAGCTGTTCCATCGCCAATTGATGGAAGAGGAGCTGGCGCAGTACTAGGCGATGCAGACCAGCGAAGAAAAACAGCTCGGACGCGCGCGCGATTTCGCGCTCATCAGGTTCGTGTGGACCTACGTGCGCCCATACCGCGGGCTGTTCTTCCTGTCGGTCATCCTGATGCCGCTGAACTCGGCGTTCGCGCTCTCGCAGCCGTACATCATCCAGCTAATCGTCGATATCTTTTTGCAGCATCACCATGTCGCGCCGCCCGCATGGCTGGCCGCGATCTTCAACGCGACCGGCGGCGCGAGCCTGCTCAAGATGGGCGCGATCTACATGATCATGGTCGCGGGCGAGTTCGCGACCTTCTATGGACAATTCTATCTGACCGTGATGGTCGCGCAGTATTCGCTGTCGGACCTGCGCCTTGCGGTGTTCAATCACGTCGAGCATCTGCCGATGTCGTTCTTCGATCGAACGCCGGTCGGACGCCTGGTCAGCCGCATGACGACCGATATAGACGCGATCAACGAGATGTTCGCGCAGGGGTCGCTCACGATGTTTGTCGATGTGATGACGATGTCGGGAATCGTCGTAATCATGTGGCTCAAGAGTCCGCGCCTGGCGATGTGGGCGATGATCGCGATTCCGCCGCTCTTGCTGTTCATCAACCTGTTCCGGGTGCGCGCGCGCGTGGTTTACCGCCAGATTCGCGAGCGCCTGGCGCAGGTGAATGCGTACCTGTCTGAATCGCTGGCCGGGATGGTGGTGATTCAGCTCTTCACGCGCGAACGCACCAGCCGCGACGAGTTCGACGTGCTGAACGTGCGCTCGCGCGACGCGCAGATCGCGGCGAACATCTATGAGACGGGCCTGTTCTCCGCGGTCGATACCGTCGCCTCGATCACCGTCGCCGTCATCCTGTGGGAAGGCGGCGGCCAGGTGCTGCGCAGCGTTATCACGCTGGGCGCGCTGATCGCGTTCATGCAGTACGCACAGCAGTTCTTCATGCCGCTGCGCGAAATCTCGAACAAGTACACCACGCTGCAATCCGCGCTGGCGGCGGTCGAGCGAATCGAGCAACTGATGGAAGAGCCGCACGTGATTTCGAGCCCTGAGGCGCCGCGGCTGCCCACCATCTCGCGCGGATCGATCGTGTTCGACCACGTGGACTTCGAGTACCGCCCGGACGAGCCGATCCTGAAAGACGTGAGCTTCACGGTCGAGCCCGGACAGAAGATCGCGATCGTCGGCCCGACCGGCTCCGGCAAGACCACGATCATCAAGCTGCTCAACCGGTTCTACGACGTGAAGCGCGGACGCATCCTGGTGGACGGGGTTGACGTGCGCGAGTGGGACTTGCACGCGTTGCGCCGCACCATCGGGCTGGTGCAGCAGGACGTGTTTCTGTTCGCCGGCGACGTGATGGAAAATATCCGGCTCGGGCTGACCGAGTTGGGCGAAGACGCAGTGCGCGACGCGCTCAAACGCGCGCAGGCGATCCGCTTCGTCGAGCGCTTGCCTGCGGGACTTGGCGAGCAGATTCGCGAACGCGGCGCGAACCTCTCGGCCGGCCAGCGCCAGCTACTCTCCTTCGCGCGCGCACTCGCATACAACCCGCGCATCCTCGTGATGGACGAGGCGACCTCGAGCGTGGACAGCGAGACCGAGCGTCTTATTCAGCTCGCGCTGAACGAGCTGCTGGCAGATCGCACAGCCGTCGTGATCGCGCATCGCCTTTCGACCATCGAGCGCGCCGACCGGATCCTGGTGCTCGCCAGCGGCGTCGTGCGCGAGAGCGGCACTCACGAGGAACTACTCGCCCAGCGCGGCTTGTACTACCGCCTGTTCGAACTTCAGTACGCGGCCGCGGCCGAGGCTTCCGGTGAGGCTGCCGGTTAGGATTTCATCGCGCGCGCGGCTGCAAGCGATCGTTTCGGCCACGCTAATGGTTGTCTTTACGATCGCGCTTGCCGGATGCAATATCGGCTACCTGGCGCGCGCCGCATATGAGGGCGGGCGGATCCTGTGGAATCGCAAACCAATTTCCGGCGAGCTTGCGCAAAGCGACCTGACTCCTGAGGTGCGCGAGAAGCTCGAAACCGTCCTCAAAGTCCGCCAATTCGCCGCGGACCAGCTTGGCATGAACGTCGGTGGCGCCTACGAGACGATCGCACCGGTCGATCGGAACGCGATCGTCTATGTCGTGATGGCGGCGGAGCAGGACTCGCTGCGGCCGCACACGTGGTGGTTCCCGATTGTCGGCGCGGTTCCCTATCGCGGCTATTTCCAACAGGCCGACGCCGACGCCGAGGCCGAGCGGATGGAGGCGAACGGGTACGACACGATGGTGCGCCCGGCGGTCGCGTTCTCGAGTCTCGGCTTCTTCGATGATCCCGTGCTGACGAACCTGCTGAAGCTCGATCGCGTCGAGCTGGCCGGGGTGCTCATTCACGAGCTGTTCCATCGCACCTACTACCTCGCGAGCGATGCGATGTTCGACGAGTCGGCGGCCAACTGGGTGGGCGATCGGGGCGCGGTCGAGTTCTTCACCGCGACCGAGGGCGGGGCGTCGCCGGCCGCGGCCGAGGCGCGTGCAATCTTAAACAGTAACTTGAAGTTTGCCCGATTTCTGTTGACCGAGCAGGCCCGTCTGCTGAAGATCTACACCAGCGGCGCACCCAGGGATGAGATTCTGAAAGAGCGCGTGGCCGCTTTCGCGGCGATCAAGTCCGACTACGCGGCGCTGGCTCCAAGTCTATATGGCCTCGAACGTTTCGACCTGGACAAGGAGCCGCTCAACAACGCCGTGATGGTGAATTACCTGATCTACTTTCACGACCTGGATAATTTCGCCGCGCTCAATCGAATCGACAACGGCGCCCTGAAAACAACCATCGCGAGAATCATCGAGATAGCAGAGGTTAATCCCGGCGATCCCTTCTACGCAATCTGGCAAGCCTCCCTGAACGCCCCACCCCCGCCGCCCGACGGTGGCACCGGGACCGCTCGAGCACCCTGAAGCGAGCCTTCTCCGGTTTATTTGATCGTACAGGTCGTGATCGCTTCGTATACTGTCAGTTGACAACTGGTTCATTGAGAGGCTACTACTTGCCGCGCTTCATTCTCGATGAAAGAAAATCGAAATGGTCGAACCGGTGCCGGGATTCGAGCTTGCGATCTGTTGAGATGAGAACTGACTGGCGCACAATTTTGTCTCCGCGGAGATTGCCGAAGGAATATTCGGACGTGGTGCGCGTGGTCCGTTATTTTGGATTTGCCGGTCTGTTGATCGGAGGGGTCTTCGTACCTGGCCGGCATTACGTCTTATATTTCGGATGCGTCTTCGCGTCGCTCTTTACCGGCAGAGTAGTCGGCGGAATTCTCCACGCTCGTGTGCCGTCAGAAGCCTTGAGCGAACAACTTGCGACGGCGGAGCGCGTCAAGAATTTCGTGTTTATTACGCTCGCGCTTTTTCTCACCGTAATCGGCGTCTTTTTTTTTTGGACGACGCGCCAGCTCCTCTTCGCGGCGGGAGCGCTGATAGGCGCCGCGACCCTTAGCTACGCGGTCGGGCGTCTTGTGGCTAGAATCTTTTTCGGCTGTATAAGTGTTGGATTGATCGTTTTGTCACTGCGGCTATACATCGAATTTCTCTGGCCAGCGTTTCTTGTGACGGCTGGATTTTCAGCTTTCATGGCTTGGGGCCTTCTGCTGAAGAAAAATGCGGACGGTAGCCGTCTAGAATCCGGGAGCGAGACATTCAACCGCGCAGAGCCCTGAGCCGCCTCGCCCGCTGGGACATCTCAGTCTCCCGACGATTCGCGCCGTTGCAGGAGCCGGTATGGCCGCGTTCCTTTCCTATGGAGGATTACAGGTGGCGCCAACCGCTGCACCATGACCGAAGTTGTGGCCGATAGCATCAACTATCCGTAGACAATAGGGCGGTAAAAAGTGGAATCAAAGCTACGCCTCCTGCTTCGTCCCGGCCGACTACCGGCTGAATATGCCGACGTGGAGCGGCTCTCCAGCCGTATCGCATTGGCGGCTTTAGTGGTGTTCGGATTCATTCTCCTCTCCGGCCATCACTATGTCGCATACGTGGCGTCGGTGATCGCGGCGGTCGTCGTGGGCAGAGCAATCGGATTTGCATTTCACAATCGTGAGAACCGCACACCGCGGAACCCGGGCATCGCGCGGTCTCGCGTTCCATTTTCGGTTCTCCTTGCGCTGATTTCATTCGTCGCTCTCGTCCCCGCGCTATATTGGACGCGCGCGACTGGGCGGCCGGTGTTTGTCCTGGAGTCCTTGATTGCAGTGGCCACGCTCAACTACGCGATTGGGCGGCTCGTGGCCGGAGTCGCCTTCGGCTGCGTCGAAGTGGGACTGATCGTGCTGTCGCTGGCGCTCTGCCTCAGGTCTCCCGATCCGGCGTTCCTTATTGCCGCTGCATACTCGGCACTGATGGCTTGGGCGTTGTTGTTCAAGAAGGGTGCGCGGACTCCCGCCTCGCCCGCTGGGACATCTCAGTTGCTCGACAGTGCGCGCTCGATCGTATCGGCCAGAAGTGATTCGTAGCCGCCGAAAAAGTGGTCGGCGCCGGCGATCACCCTGAGCGTCGCGGCGGCGCCGAGTTTTTGCTGCGCCTGTTCGAGCGTCGGGATCGGCGAATAGGTATCGCGATCGCCTGAGACGAGCAGCACCGGCTTGGTTGCCGCCATCTTGATTCCTGAATCCATCGCGGCGCCCGGCAGCGCGACCGCGATCACGCGCGCGCCGCGCGAGTCACCGAGCCCCGCGCGAAGCGCAACCGCGGCGCCGAACGAATATCCCGCCAGCGCGATCGCGTCGCGATCGATATCGGGCTGCGCGGCCAGAAACTCCACCGCCGCGCGCGCGTCCGCGGCTTCGCCTTCGCCGCCGTCGTACTCGCCCTCGCTCGCGCCGACGCCGCGGAAGTTGAAACGCAGTGTCGCATATCCGCGCCGCCACATCGCGGCGATGATCGCCTCGACCACGTTATTGTTCATCGAACCGCCGTACATCGGATGCGGATGGCAAATCACGGCGCCCGGCGACGCGCCGCTACGCTCGGGCCGTGCGAGCAATCCTTCGAGGGTCAGGTCGTCGCAGCGCAATGTGACAAGCGATTCGGTCATCAAGAATGCCTCCTTCTCCCGCTCGTGCCCCGCCGTGGAGCGCAAGCTAAGCTACGCTAAGATGCTATACTAGCTTCTGCGTTTTCGACCATATGGCCGCAGTGGCTCGCAACCACGCCGGGTTGCACGCCTAAGCGCGGCATGGGTATAAGAATTACTGCATCGGGTGACACGTGAAACTGATTCACGGACTGGGGGACATCGCATGAAACTACGCGGGTTTATCCCGGCACTTGCGCTTGCAATCGTGCTTGGCAGTGCTGGTTATGCGCACGCGGTTTCGCTGACCTTGCAAGGTGAGAGCGCGGGCCTCGCAACTGAAAACTCAGAGGCTCTCTACGCCAGCGACAGCTCGGGCAAATCGGTCCTGGTGACCGAGGTCGGGCTGCCCTCACCCGACGGCGGCGACTTCACCGAAGTCGGCGTGCCCTCGATGATGGCGGACGGACGCGTGTTGTTCGGCGCCGAAACGACCGCGAAGAACGGCAAGGCTCATTGGGCGATCTTCACCGGCGATCCCGATCGATCGCCCGTCTATCGGGTCACTCGCGCGGTCGATCTGAAACCCACGAAAGATTGCGCGCCCGAGCTCAAGGGCGATCCGTATCCTGTCGCCGATGCGGACGGGAATATCGCGTTCATGGCGAACCTTCCTGCCAAGTCCGACGCGCTGGTGCTGGACACTCACGGAACCCTGACCTGCCTTGCCCGGCTGGGAAGCAAAACCGCGCAGGGACACGATATCGCCGTGCTCAGCTTTGGCAGCCCGCAGATGGGCAACAGTGGCGAAGTCGTGTTCAACGCCTGGCTCAACAACTATTCCGCAACCAAGACTGACGCCAAGGGAGCACCGATCACGCATCTCCAGGCGCTGCTCGTCGCCTCTCGCACCGGCGGTATCAACGAACTCGCGGTCGAGGGCGAATACGGTCCGAACCATACCCGCTATGCGCGGCCGTTCGGCCTTCCCGCCGCACTTCCTTCGGTGCAGGGGACTCTCGTCGCGTTCACGGCCAAGACCTCATCTGGCGCAGCGCTGTTTCTGTACAGCGACGGGACGATGGCGCGAATTCTGCCGACCGGCACGCTCACTCCCGAAGGGCCCGTGACCTATCTCTCACCGGGGCGTCCGGGCCTGATGACCGACGGCACGGCCGCAGTGCTGGCGGGATGCGCTCGCGAGCCCGCGGTTTTTCGCCTGTCGCATCAGCGGCTCGATCTTCGGCTCCAGCGCGGACAGCTCACTCCGTTTGGCACCGAGCTCGAATCGCTGGGCGACCCTGTCCTCACGGCGGACGGCACGATGTTCATCGGCGCGACCGATTCCGACGAGAACGAAAAGCTTTACGTGCTCGGCGGCGACGGCGCGTTCTTCGAGGTCGGAAACCAGGATCTGATCTACAAGATCTCGACCGGGACGCATCATCATTCGATCTTCACCGGGACCTTGACCGTGAACGAGCACGGCGATTTCGCCTACCTGGGCGGCAAGTAACCTGCGGTTTTTCGGCTGCTTCGGAAGCAATCAGGGCGCGCGGAAATCCGCGCGCTTTGCTTTTCTGGCGCCGCGCAAGGTGCAATCCTTGGCGGCATGGCGGTATTAAACAAGTTCACAGCGCTCTCTCCCCAACTCTACGAATACGCGGTCGAACACGGCCACAGCACCGATCCGATCCGGCGCGAGCTTTCCGAGGAGACCAAGAAACTCGGACCCATCAGCATGATGGAAATCGCGGCGGAACAAGGCACGTTCATGGGGATCCTGGCCAAATCGATCGGCGCGAAATCCGCGGTCGAAGTCGGGACATTTACCGGCTACAGCTCGCTGTGCGTGGCACGCGCCCTGCCCGCCGACGGCCATCTGCTGTGCTGCGATGTGAGCGAGCAGTGGACCAGCATCGCGCGGCGTTATTGGGAGAAGGCGGGGGTCGCAAAAAAAATCACGCTCAAGCTGGGGCCCGCGGCAGAGACCCTGCGGGCGCTGCCAGCCTCGCACAGCTTTGACTTCGCGTTTATCGACGCCGATAAGTCGAGCTATCGGGTTTACTACGAAGAGATTCTGAAGCGGATGCGCCGGGACGGATTGATCCTGATCGACAACGTGCTCTGGAGCGGCGCCGTGATCGACAACGCGAATCAGACTGAGGACACCAAGGCGATTCGCGAGCTGAACGACTTCATCGCGCACGACGATCGCGTCGAGGCGGTGATGCTCCCGCTGGCGGACGGCCTGACGATCGCCCGCAAGAAGTAATTCCTCTCCTGAAAGGGAAAGGCTAGCTGAGGGTCCGTGGTCAGCGCGGAGGATGACCCTGCTTGAAGTCGCGCGGGCCGCGGACTACCTGCGCGCTCACTACGTTGCGGCAATCCAGGATCTGCCAGGGCGAGTCGGGGCGTTCGGCTGGATAGGTGATCGTCGCGTTCTTGCAAATCGCCGCGCGCTCGATGGTCATCTCGGGTCCGATCACCGTAAGCTCGGTCTTGCCATCGGGAAGAGTGCGAAAGCCGTCGGCGTGATCGTACGCAAGCCGGCTCGGCTCGATCGTCTGCAACTGCGGCATCTCGACTTCGAGCAGCGGACCTTTCGCGTCGCTGATTATCGCGTGCGCGCGGGCGACGCTCGCATCGAAATCGATCTTGCCGAGCACGTTCGGATAGCTGCGGTCCCATAGTCCTGCGCTCAGTGCTTGCGGGCTATCGGTGATTGAAGCCGCGACGAACACCGCCGGCATCATGTTGAGCCGCGAGCCGAGTCCGAGCGTCGCGTCGCGAAACGGCCCGACCGGAGAATCGGCGTTGTCGATAATCGTCAACCTGCAATACGCCGGCGATGTCCGGCAGAACTCGGGCGGCAAGCGGTCGAGCAGCGGAGCCTTGCGCACCTCGAAATAAACATTGAGCATCGTCGCGTTTGCGCACTTCCAGGGCAGCGTGGGATACGCGACGCGCTCGGCGGGCAGCGCGATTCGATATTGTTCGTGGCGGGCGAGTCCTTCGTCAGGCACTGATCGTATTCCTCGACTTGTATTTTATCTTTCCAGGATTGCGCGCGAGGTCACGCCGGCATCGGCGGCGCTTCGGGGCCGCCCTTCGACTTTTCGTCGCGCTTGCCGGACTGCTTGCCCTCGGCGAATTCGGGCATCACGTATTTCGCAAAGCGCTCGAGACTCGCCAGCACCTTCGGATGCGGAATCTGCTGGTCGAAATTGATCATGCAGACCACGCGCTCGACGCCGACTTCTTCCCAGTAGCGCAGATTCTCGACGATTTGCTCAGGCGTACCGACTGGAAAGCCTTCGCGCAGCGACTGGATTTCCGCCTGGCTGAGCAGCGCGGTCGCGTTGGCGTGGGCAGTGTACGCGTGCGACGGATAGATTCCGCCGAGTCCGACCAGATGCGCGGCGGTGCGGAAGAAATTGAACGCCGCGCCGCCGCCGACCGCGCGCGCCTCGTTCTCGTCTTCGCCGCAATACATCCAGCTCGCGGCGTTGACCTGGTTGTTCACGAACTTGCCGACCGGGTCGCAGTGCTTGATGATGCGCCGGTAGTCGGAGACCAGGCGCTTGTAATCGGCCGGTGTTCCGAGAGTCACGCCCAGCATCCCGATTCCGCGCTCGGCGGCTTGCACGGCGGTCTCGGGCGACGACACCGCGACCCACATGGGCGGATGCGGATCCTGGATCGGCTTGGGCAGCACGTTGCGCGGCGGCATCTTGAAGTACTTGCCGTTCCACTCGAACTCATCCTCGGTCCACATGCGCGGGATCGCGCGGACGACTTCGTCCCACATCTCCTTGGTCGCGTCAGGATCGATTCCGAATCCGCCGACCTCAGTCCAGGTCGCCGAGCGGCCGGTGCCGAATTCGAGGCGGCCATTCGAGATCAGATCGAGCGCGGCGGCACGCTCCGCGATCCGCGCCGGATGATTCATCGGCGGCAGACAGACGGAAATGCCCTGGCCGATCCGGATGCGTTTGGTGCGCGCGGCCGCGGCGGCGAGAAAAACCTCGGGTGCCGACGAATGCGAATATTCCTCGAGGAAGTGATGCTCGACCTCCCAGACCTGGTCGAAGCCGAGCTCGTCGGCGAGCTCAATCTGTTCGAGCGCCTGCTGATACGCGCGCAGTTCGGATTGGCGGGTCCACGGCTTCTGCACCGAATGTTCATAGAAGATTCCGAATTTCATATCTGCACTCCGAATCGATCCGACATCGCGATCAGTTGAGCTTCACCAGGCTCGGACACCATCCGAGTCCCACGACTCCCGGGCCGCAATACGCGCCGGCAGAGGGTCCGAGCTCGGTGATGACGATACGTTTGCATCGAAGCCGCGCCTTCGCCAATTCGGCGAGCTTGGCCGCGCCCTCGGGATTCGCGCCATGCGCGACCACAACGGTCGCCTCTGCGCCCGAGAGTTCGGCGTGCGCGCGCGCGAGCATCTTCTCGATATTTTCCGCCTGGGTTTTGGACTTGTCCACGACCGCGACGCGGCCCCAGATTCGGATAAGCGGCACGGTACCTTTGAGGCTTCCGACATTCATCTCGTAGATCGAGATCCGCCCGTCGCGCTGAAGATACTCGGTCGTCGCGGGAGCAAGAAAAGTATCGATCTGCGGCGTCGCCTCTTCGATCGCAGCGACGGTTTCGGCAAGCGTCGCGCCGCGCATCGCCATCTCGGCCGCCTCGATACAGATAGCGCCTAGAGCGGTCAGTGCGCGGCCGGTGTTCAGCACCTCGACGGCAATCTGGCTATCGCGCTTGGCGACGACCGCCGCGGAGAATGCGGCCGTATAGGTCGAGCACGATTCGAAAGGATTGATCAGGCAGAGGATCTGCTCGCCGCGTTCGTGCGCCTTGCGAAACGCCGCGAGGAAATCCGTCGGCATCGCGGCAGCGATAACCGGTAGCCGCGGCTCGCCCGGCAATCGGCGATAGAACTCGGCACGAGCGAGCGTGTCGTCGCGGAAAAACTCGGTCGAGAATGCGACCTGGATCGGCGCGACCTCGATTCCGAGGCGGCGGATTTCGCCGGCCGGCAGATCGACGCTCGAGTCGGTGACGATCGATAATGTTTGGGCCACTTCCATACCACTCGTTCAAGGATTCGGTTGATCAGCGAATAGCGCGCGCCCGGCCGCGCGTCAAGTTCCAGCCTAACGAGCGTTCGGTAGCCGTGGGTTCGGTCCGGGAATTTTGCTGATCGCGTTGAAAATTGTTCAGCAAAACAAAGGGTTTTTGAGCATGTAACACAGTTCGCTTTCTCTTTTGATGAGCCCGCTTTTCGGCGGGCCAAATGCGGCGGCGGCATCCGCGGCCGGCACGTATCGCAATGATCGCACAGCGGGCCGATTAAAATAAGGCTGAACTGTTCAGCCTTGACAAAAAAATTGTCGCACTGAACACAATCAACGCTTTCCGATTGTCAAGAGGAACGCCCGGTCTCAAAGCCGGCTGAGGCTCACCAGATTTCTTTGCCAGTCTCCTCGCCCCAATCGGTTTCAGGGTGGCGATTTCCAGAATTGATGCGGCGCATCAGTTTCGCGGCAGTATATTTTCTGACGTCGTCACCCTGGATCACGGCCGACTTGCCTTCAGGCTTGAGCGATCGCTCCGCGCGGTCAAGCAGGACGGCCCTTTCGACCGCTTCGCGCGGTATCCGAACGCCGCATTTCACGATACGCATAAGCCTCACTATAGACGGTGGCTGCTACGGCGTCATCGAGCCATTCATGGAGCGACGAACGTCGGTTGAAGATTGACGGCTTTCGGCGCTGATCTGGAGCTCTCGCGCGTTAGTGCACGTGCGCCTCGGGATTTCTCCCTGCGGTCGAAATGACGAATGTGGTCTCGGCGGCAGAATATCGCGCCGGCAGTCCCTCCTCGATCGTCATTTCGAGCCATAGGCGAGAAATCCCGGGGCGTCCATGCTCCAGCGTCGCGCCTCATACGGTGACTCTTCGTTCGGGATTTCTCCCGGAGCGTGGCCTGCAACGCCGAAGGGGTCGAAACGAAGGTTGGGGGCGTGGTGCAGAATAGCGCGGCGTTGGCGAACCACCCTGGGTCGTCGTTTCGAGCGGCGAAAGCGCGGCGGTTTATCCGGGCGGTTTATCCGGGAGTCGGCGCGCGATAGACTTCTCGAACTTGCGCGCGAGACGGAAGCATCAAGAAGATGGACGAACGCTACGACCCGAAAACCATCGAACCTTTCTGGCAATCCGAATGGGAGCGCGCCGATCTGTATCGCACGACCGACACTCCCGGACGGCCCAAGTTCTACGTGCTCGAGATGTTCCCGTACCCTTCGGGCAACGGGCTCAGCGTCGGCCACCTGCATAACTACGTCCCGTGCGACGTGATCGGCCGCTATAAAAGGATGACCGGGTTCAACGTGCTGCATCCCATGGGATGGGACGCGTTCGGATTGCCGGCCGAAAACGAAGCGATGCTGCGCGGCGCTCATCCGAGCGAGACCGTTCCGCGCTACGCCGCGAACTTCAAGCGCCAGCTCACGATCTCCGGATGCGCCTACGATTGGTCGCGCGAGATCAATTCGTCGGCACCCGAGTACTACCGATGGACGCAGTGGTTCTTCCTGATGCTGCTGAAGCGCGGGCTCGCTTACCGCGCGACGGGGTCGCAATGGTGGTGCGACAAATGCCGCACGATCCTGGCCAACGAGCAGGTGGTCAACGGATGCTGCTGGCGGCATCCGGACAACCCGGTGACCAAGAAAGATCTCGAGCAGTGGTACATCAAGATTACCGATTACGCTGACCGGCTGCTCGAGGACTTGAGCGAGATCGATTGGCCCGAGCCGATCAAGCTGATGCAGCGCAACTGGATCGGCCGCAGCGAGGGCGCGGAACTCTCTTTTCCCGTGGCAGGAAATCCGGGAAAGGAAGTGCGCTTCTTCACCACGCGGCCAGACACCGTGTTCGGCGTATCGTTCATGGTGCTCGCGCCGGAGCATCCGCTCGTGGCGCAGATCACGACCGACGCGCAGCGCTCGGCGCTAGAGCAGTATGCGACCGAGGCGCGCCGGCAGAGCGAGATCGAGCGTATGTCCACGGTCAAGGAAAAGACGGGAGTCTTCACCGGCGCATACGCGCACAATGTTTTTACGAACAAAGATATTCCGATCTGGATTGCGGACTACGTCCTGATGGGCTACGGCACCGGCGCGATTATGGCCGCGCCCGGCGAAGATCAGCGCGACTTCGAGTTCGCGACCAAATACGGCCTCGAGATTCCGCGCGTCACCGCGCCCGCCGACGGCTCGACGCCGCCTGCCGATCGCGCATTCACCGAGCACGGCATCGCGATCAACTCGGGCTTCCTTGACGGGAAGAAGACGGCGGATGCGATTCGCGCGGTATGCGACTTTGCAGAGCGCGGCAGAATCGGCAACCCTACTGTCAGCTACCGGATGCGCGATTGGCTGATCTCGCGGCAGCGCTATTGGGGATGCCCGATTCCGATCGTTTATTGCAAAGCGGAATGCGGGATCGTTCCGGTGCCCGAAGACCAATTGCCAGTGCTCCTGCCCGCGATGAAGGACTATCAGCCGTCGGGCACGGGGCGCTCGCCACTGGCCAACGTGCCCGAGTTCGTCAACACGACTTGTCCGCGATGCGGCGGCCCGGCGGAGCGCGAGACCGATACGCTGGACGGGTTCGCATGCTCGTCGTGGTATTTTTTGCGCTTTGCGTCGCCGCACGAAGACCGCGCGCCGTTCGATCGCGCGGCGGTCGATTGCTGGCTGCCTGTAGATCTCTATGTCGGCGGCGCGGAGCACGCCGTGATGCATCTGCTCTACGCAAGGATGTGGACCAAGGTGATGTTCGACGCGGAGCTGATCTCGTTCCAGGAACCTTTTCCGAAGCTGCGCAATCAGGGCGTGGTGTGGGCGGCCGACGGCCAGCGGATGTCCAAGTCGAAAGGCAACGTCGTCACGCCCGACGCGATGATCGAGAAGTACGGCGCCGACGCGCTGCGGCTGTGGGAGCTGTTCATGGGGCCGTTCGACGAGGACACCAAGTGGAACGAGAGCGGCGTGGCCGGCACCGAGCGGTTTCTGATCCGCGTATGGTCATGGGTGCGGCGCTATGTCGAGGCCGGATGCCCGCAGGGCGCGCCGTCGGACGAGACGATTCATCGCGCGCACAAGACGCTCGGAATCGTAACCGAACATCTGGAGCAGATGCGCTTCAACACCGGGCTCGCGGCGCTGATGGAGCATCTCAATTATGTGACCAAGCTCGAACCTGGGCAGATGAATCGATTCATTGTCGAATCGTTCGTGCTGATGCTCGCGCCGATGACGCCGTATGTCGGCGAGGAGCTTTGGCGTGCGCTCGGTCATCGCGATTCGGTGCATCGCGAGCGCTGGCCCGCGTTCGATCCCGCGCTCGCGCGCGAGGAGACGGTGACCGTCATGGTGCAGGTCAATGGCAAGGTGCGCGACCGTCTGCAAGTCGCGGCGGGGGCCGGAGAAGACGAGGTCAAGGCGCTCGCACTGCAGAGCGAAGCGGTGACAAAGCATCTGGGCGGCAAGCCTGCGCGCAAGTTCATCTTCATCAAGGACAAGATGCTAAGCATCGTCGCGTGAGCGATCCCATTTGGCCCTGTGTGTGGAAAGTGTGCAGATGCCAGGGGCGAGATTCCTCGCGGCCTTCTGCCATTTGATGTGACGCGGATGGCACGATACGCATCGCCTGTTCGCGCTCGGAATGACACAAACCACGGGGGCTTGTCATTCCGAGCGCAGACCTCTCGTTAGCTTCGCGTCATGCAGACCGTCTCGCGCCATGCGCATCGCGAGGAATCTCGCCAGTCGCGAAAGCAGCCCAGTGGAATCGGTTACGCAAACCTCTCCATTCGAGGCAGCGGAGATCTTCTGAAACGTTTTGTTGGTTTATACGTCTAAAAGGACATGGAATCCGTGCGCTCACGGCTGATCGGTGCTGCAGCCCTTGCCGTCGCGATGTTCTCGACGCCGATGGTTGCGTCGGCGCAACAATTCTCGTTCGATCACTCGGCCAGAAATCATCTCATGCACTTCCGTCACGGATCGGCCGTCAGCGCGCACGATACCTTCGGGCCAAACTTCGCGCCGATGCGCAGGCCGCGAGCGGCTTCGGCCGGGCCTCCGATGCTGATCGAGATTCCCGAGCCGCGCGCGGTGCCGCGGCCGCAAAACGTCCTGACCCTTCCGGTGGTCTGGTCGGCCGCATCCTGATCGCCCCGCCCTCTTCGCCACCGCGATCCCGGAACTTGAAGACCTACAGGTCGCGTGCGATGCTTCCGCCTGGCGAAATAACTCGCGCTTTGCGCATGAGCAGGAGCGACCCGAATGGCTGAGGAAGTTCTCAAGATTACACGGCAGGCGAACTACGCGGTGCTGACGCTTAATCGTCCCGAGAAGCGCAACGCGCTCAATCAGCCCCTGATCGAGGCGCTCAATGCGGCGCTCGCCCAGTTCGAAAACGACAAGGAAGTCCGCGCGCTGCTCTTGCGCGGCGAGGGCACCAGCTTCTGCGCCGGAATCGATCTGCGCGAAGTCGATGAGGCCGAGGGCGGGCACAATCCAACCTCGCTCGAATTTGTCTTCGGCCGCCTCGAGCGCTTTCCGGTCCCGACGATTGCAGCAGTCCACGGCGCGGCTCTCGCCGGGGGACTCGAGCTGGCGCTGCATTGCGATCTTCGGATCGCGAGCGCCAACGCCAAGCTCGGGATGACGCTGGGGCGCGTGGGCCTGATGGTGCCGTACGATTTCACCCGCAAGCTGATCGAGATTTGCGGCTCCGCGAACACCGCGTGGATTCTTTACACCGCCGAGCTGATCGACGCCGAGCGCGGGCGGCATATGGCGATGGTCCACGAAGTGGTGCCCGACGCGAAGCTCGGCGAAGTCACGACCGCGCTGGCCGAGAAGATCGCCGACAACGCTCCGCTCTCGCTGCGCGCGATGAAATCGACCGTGCGGCGCTGCATGGCCGAAACCTTCGACGCATGGCACGACGACCTGAATCGCCTGGCGCGCGAAGTCCGTCAGAGCAAGGACGCCAAGGAAGGCGTGCGCGCGTTTCTGGAGAAGCGCAAGCCGGCATGGAAGGCGGAGTAGGCCGAGTAGCGCGCGCTCAGGCGCGGCGTCCGAGCGCTTCCCTGATTGCGGCGGCGCTCGCGAGCAGCGTGTTCGGCAGGTTTAAGGTTCCCGCGACGTTCGAGTACGGGTACATCCGCGCGTTGATATGCGCATGGAGCGGCAGCCCCTCGCCCTGATGGATCTCGTAGTCGAGCGGCAGCGGCCCCATCAGAGCGAGGATCCGATAGATCGCGCTCGCAAACTCGCGCAATTCCCCGATGGACAATTCCGGAAGTTGCGCGTCGCGATATTGATGCATCACGACGTCGTAGCTGCGCGGAAACGCGCCGATCGGACTCGCGTAGCTGATGATATTGCCGCGGCTCTCGATCGTGAGGCCCAGCCGATCCATCAGGTTGATAATCTCCTCGAACAGTCCGGGCGTTTCGCGCTCCGCGCGCGCTTCGGCGGCGACCGAAGGAAACGGCTCCGGCGAGCCGAGGATCTGCTGATGCAGATGCGGCTGCGAGGCGCCCGACTCGCGTCCCTGGTTCTTGCGGATCACGACCGCGCGCACCGCGCGATTCTCCCGCGCCAGGCGCATCACGCGCACGTCGGCTTGGAGCAGGTGGAAGAAATGCTCCTCGCCGAGTGCGCCGGTAAAAATCAAATCGCCGTGCGCCTGCGGATTATCAACGAAATGGCGCGGGTCCTCGACCACGATATAGGACTCGTTGCGATTTCCGGTCAGCTCGGCGGGGATGCGCGGGAAAAGATTGTTGAACACGCGCACCACCCATCCATCGCCGCCGCGCGCCGCGCCTCCAGTCCATCCGGGCATCTCGGCCGGGGTGACGCGAAAAATCTCGCCGGTGGTCAGCGCCTCGTTGCCGGGACAGAAGGGGCAATTGGCGGTTGCGCGGCTGACCTGCTCTTCGCTGATCGGCGCGGCGCGCACGGAGTTGCCGGCTTCTCGGCCGAGGGTGAACGCAAAGCTCTTCGCGCGCACGTCAACGACGTAGGAGATGACGCCGGTCACAGGATTACGGATCCAGACCAGCGCACCGTCGCGCGTTTCATGTTCTATCGGCATCGCATTCCATCGGCATCGGTCGAATATTCGTTAAATCATCAGCGGTGCGAGTTTTCAACGCGCGGGCTCCTGTGCGGAAACGCTTTACGCCGCTCACGCGCAAACTTGACTCTCTGGAAACGCTCCGTTATCCACATAGAGAGGACGGGGGCGGGACGCTCCGGGCACGAAATCGGGGTTTGGCATTCGGGGTCTGGCGATCCGCGCCTGCGGGACACCAGGCTTTTTTTTGCCGGACCGCACGCGTGAGCCGACTCGCGATCGACCGCGCCATGCGATGCTCGTGCCTGCGTCCGATTGAGAAATTGCTGTGACACCATCAAAGAAATATCTGTTCACGCCCGGCCCCGTCTCCGTGCCGCCCGAAGTGCTGCTCGAGATGGCTCAGCCTCTAATTCATCATCGTACCCCCGAGTTCAGCGCGACGCTCGACCAGGCTCGCGAGCGGTTGAAGCCGCTGTTCGGGACGGCGCAGGAGCCGATCCTGCTGTCGTCGTCGGGCACCGGCGCGATGGAGGCGTCGATTATCAACCTGCTGACGCCGGGCGATCACGCGATCTACATCAACGGCGGCAAGTTCGGCGAGCGCTGGGGCAAAATCCTGGCGGCGTTCGGGATGCTCCCGCACGAGATCAAAGTCGAATGGGGCCGCGCTGTGCGTCCCGAGCAGATCGACGACGCGCTCAACGCGCATCCTGAAGCCAAGGCCGTGTTGGTCCAGGCAAGCGAGACCTCGACCTGCGCGATTCATCCGATCGGCGCGATTGGCGAAGTGACGCGGCGGCGCGGCGCGATGCTGATCGTCGACGGAATCACGTCGGTCGGAGTGTTCGAGCAGAAGATGGACGATTGGGGCGTCGACGCGTTCATCACCGGAAGCCAGAAGGCCATAATGCTGCCGCCGGGACTTGGAATCGTGGTGCTGTCGGAGCGCGGAATCGAAACGGCGAAAAAGAACCAGACGCCGAAATTTTATTTCGATCTCCCAAAAGAACTGAAGGCGCAGCGCGATGAGCATACCACCGCGTTCACGCCGGCGGTGGGGCTGATCTTCGGGCTCAACAAATCGATGGAGCTGCTGCATGCGGAGACTCTGCCGCGAGTGTTCGCGCGACATGCCGCGATGGCGCTGGCGACACGCGAAGCGGGACTCGCGTTGGGGCTCAAGCTTATCGCGCCCGACAGTCCCGCTCCCGGCGTCACGGGCCTTATCGTTCCCGACGGCTTCGACAGCGGCAAGCTGGTGAAATACATGCGCGACGTGCTGGGCGTCGCGGTACAGGGCGGCCAGGATCAGATGAAGGGCAAGCTCGTGCGAATCGGGCATATGGGGCATCTGACGCCGTTCGATATGCTGATCGCGGTAAGTGCGCTCGAAGCGGGACTCGCAAATCTCGGCTACGAATTCCGGACCGGCGCGGGCGTCGGCGCGGTCCAATCACGAATCGCACGGAGCATTTGAAGCGAACATGGCGGAAAGCTTCCGCGTCCTGCTTAGCGATACGCTGGCACCTCAGGGAATCGAGGTTCTCAAGCGCTATCCCCAACTTAAATTCGACCTCAAGCCGGGCCTCACGCCGGCCGAGCTGGCTGCGATTATCGGCGACTACGACGCTCTGCTGATTCGCAGCGGGACCAAAGTCACCAAGGAAATAATCGATCATGCCACGCGACTGCGCGTGATCGGGCGCGCCGGCGTGGGTGTCGACAACGTCGATATTCCGCCGGCGACGCGGCGCGGAATCGTGGTGATGAATAGCCCGCTCGGCAACAGCGTCACGACCGCCGAGCACGCGATCTCGATGATGATGGCGATGGCGCGGCACATCCCGGCCGCCAATGCCTCGCTGCGCGCCGGAAAATGGGAACGCGCCAAGTTCACCGGCGCCGAGATTTGCAACAAAACGCTCGGCGTCGTCGGACTGGGCAATATCGGACGGATCGTCGCCGACCGCGGCGCCGGCCTCAAGATGAAAGTGATCGGCTACGACCCAATTCTCACCGCTGAGGCTGCGGGACGCCTCGGGATCGAGCTCGTCAGCCTGGATGAACTCTTCACTCGCGCGGATTTTATCACGGTGCACACACCTTTGACCGACGACACCCGCGGCCTGGTCGATGCGGCTGCGTTTGCGAAGATGAAAAAGGGCGTGCGCGTGATCAATTGCGCGCGTGGCGGAATTATCGACGAACAGGCGCTCGCCGAGGCGATCACCTCCGGCAAAGTCGCGGGCGCAGCGCTCGACGTGTTCGTCGAAGAACCTCCACCGCGCGAACATCCGCTGCTAAAGCTCGACGCCGTGATCGCGACGCCTCATCTTGGCGCCGCCACCGACGAGGCGCAGGTCCAGGTCTCGGTCGATATCGCGCAGCAGGTCGCGGATTTCCTGATCGACGGCACGATTCGCAACGCGGTGAATATTCCGGCGGTCACGCCCAAGGAGCTCGAAATTCTCGGGCCTCATCTCATGCTCGGCGAAAAGCTTGGACGTCTGGTCGCCCAGTTGATCACGGATGCGCCCACCAGCGTCACCGTGGCGTTCGGCGGCGAGGCCGCGAATCTGAAACCGGACGCAATTACCGCGGCGGTTCTGAAGGGATTGATGACAGGATTCCTCGACGAGGAACTGAACGTCGTCAACGCGCCGTATATCGCGACCGAACGCGGCATCCGAATCGCGGAAACGCGCTCACGCGAAGTCACCGATTATCTCAACACTCTGTCCGTGACGGTGCGCACCGACGCGGGCGAGCATGACGTATCGGGCGCGGTGCTGGGGAATCGGGCGATGCGCCTGACGCGGATCGACGGCTACCGCGTCGAAGCGGTTCCCGAAGGCTACTTCCTGATGCTGCATAATCGCGACGTGCCCGGAGTGGTCGGCGCGGTCGGCACGCTTCTGGGAGAATCAGGGATCAATATTGCCGGACTCGAACTCGGACGCGACCGGGTCGGCGGAACCGCGCTCAGCCTGATCGAAGTTGATGGCGTCGTGCCGGCCGCCGTGCTCGAAAAACTCAAGACGGTCGCAGCCATCACGTCGGCGACGCTGCTCAAGCTCTGAGGAGACGATGAATCGCGACTGGCGCGTCCGGCCAGGATGCGCGGTGCGCGCGCGTGCGCGCGGGGGAATTCGATGAACACAGTAGCCGTAGTCGGCACGCAGTGGGGAGATGAGGGCAAGGGCAAGATTATCGATCTGCTCGCCCGCGACGCCGATATCGTGGTCCGCTTCCAGGGCGGCAACAACGCGGCGCACACGATCGTCGTCGAGGGCGAGAAATTCATCCTGCGCCTGGTGCCTGCGGGCGCGCTGCATCCGGGAAAGATCTGCGTGATCGGCAACGGCGCGGTGGTCGATCCGGTGGCGCTGCTCGGCGAGATCGACGATCTGAAAAAACGCCGTGGCTTCGACGGCAAGAACCTCAAGCTCAGCTACGAAGCGCACATGGTGATGCCGTATCATCGCGCGATCGATCGCGCTCGCGAGACGCGCGCAGGCAAACGCGCGATCGGCACCACAGGATTCGGAATCGGCCCGACCTATGAAGACAAGATGGCGCGCGTGGGCCTGCGCTTCGACGATCTGCTCAACTTCAAGCTGTTTGCGGACCGGCTGCGCCGCAACGTCACCGAGAAGAACGCGTATCTGAAGGCGGTGCTGAAGGCCAAGCCGGTGAACGGCGCGCAGATCCTCGAGGTGATGAAGCGCGAGCGTCGCCGCCTGCTGCCTTATCTGTGCGATACCGGCGAATACCTGGCGTCTGCTATCTCGGCGGGCAAGCGCGTCCTGTTCGAGGGCGCGCACGGCACGATGCTGGATATCGATCATGGCACCTACCCATACGTGACCTCGTCCA
>JBAPSR010000222.1:0-3805 GCA_049281755.1 Binataceae bacterium (SeqCode) | reverse complement strand
TATGCTCCCAGAGTGCCGAGCCGACACGCCGCGAATTCACCAGGTGAATAGTGGAACAATGTACCCTGGCAGATTCGTAAAACTAACGGCTGCAATTTTCTACTTGCTCCTCGCGATAATTCCGTTGGCCGCGCCCGCCCGTGCTGCGGATAGCGGCGCGCTGACGATAAGCAGCCCGGCGTTCGCTGAGGGAGCGGCGATCGCGCGCGAGTTCTCGTGCGACGGGGCAGGAGGGTCGCCGCCGCTCATCTGGTCCGGCGTTCCCGAAGGAACTAAGGCCTTTGCGCTGATCATGTCCGATCCAGACGCACCACACGGTATTTTTTACCACTGGGTAATTTTTAACCTTCCCGCCGCGACGCGCGCGATGCCTGCTGGAGCGCCCAAGACGGAAACTCTTACCGATGGCGGCGAACAGGGCGTCAACAGCGTCCGCCAAATCGGATATAAGGGACCGTGCCCGCCGCACGGCCCGGCGCATCATTATCATTTCAAGCTGTATGCGCTGGATGCGATGCTCGATTTGAAACCGGGCGCGAACGTTAACGCGGTCGAGGCGGCGATGTCGGGTCATGTGCTCGCGAGCGCCGAACTGGTAGGAATCTTCGGGCATTAGGACGCGCGCCACTGCGCATGGGCGGGTGATTACACGATGAGCAGAACCTACAAGGTCGTTGCCGCGATCGTCATTATTGTCGTCGCAGGGTACGCCGGATGGCATTTCTACCAGGCGCGGCGAATCAGCAACGCCGGCATCGTATCCGAGAAGATCGTCCATAATGGCGACGAGTGGACCGCCGATTACACCGCACTGATCGCGGCTCCCGAGCCGGCGGTGTACGACGCGCTGCGCAATATCGAAAAGAGCCACGCCCCCGGCGTCCAGGCGATCAAGGTTATTTCGCAGGCCGGCAACACCAAGACCGTCGAGATGGAGCTCAGCGGATTTGGCGGCCAGACGATCTCGATGCAGCTTGCGTTCGAGTACGACGCCGGCGCGCAACGCGTCTCCTATCACACGGTGGACAACCCGACGTTCGATAGCCACGCAGAATATCAGCTCCAGGACAACGGCGGCGGCGCGACCCTCATCACCTACCACGCGACAACCAAGATGCTGCAACAGATGCCGGTGCCGGACAGTATCGTGAAGTCGGTGATCCGCAATATCTTCGTCTCACAGCTCGAAGGGTTGAAGAACACGCTGCACATCACGACCAGCGATCAATCCGACGAAAACGACGAGGAGCCGTAGCGGGCAACGCCGCGATGGACGAAATCGAGCGGCACTTTCGCGCCGGGATCGAGCGCTTCAACCGCGGTGAGTTCTTCGAGGCGCACGAGGAGATGGAAGACGCGATGAACCTGCTCGAAGACGACACGCGCGACTGGGATTTTTTCCGCGGCCTGCTGCGCGCCGCGGTCGCCAATCACAAGCTCGGCCAGGGCGAGGCGGCAAGCGCGATCATCCATCTGCGCGCCGCGCAGGGGCTTCTCGCGCCCTACCCTGATCGCCATCGGGGCGTGCTCCTGCGCGAGTTGCGCAGCGCGCTCAGCGCTCAACTTGCACGGACTGAATCGGGCGCGCAGGCAACTGGCGCTCCGGCCGTGCGGATCGAAACCGAAGGCTGACCCTCGCCCGCACGAATGGCTGCATATGGCAAAGCTCGCCGCAGAGTTTGAAACCTCAGCCTTCGCGCTTGAGCAATGCCCGCGATGGAACCGGGTCGAAGTCGCGATCGCGGGGCGCTCGAACGTCGGCAAGAGCTCGCTGTTGAACGCGCTCACCGGGGTCAAGGGTTTGGCGCGGACCAGCGGCACGCCGGGCAGGACTCAATCGCTCAATTTTTTCGTGGTCGGCGCGGACCTGGCGGTTGTCGATCTGCCTGGCTACGGATACGCGAAAGTACCTGAGAAGATCGCCAAAGAGATCGCCGCGATGATGACCGACTATCTTTCGGCGCGCGAAAACCTGGCCGCGCTGATCGTGCTGGTCGATTCGCGCCGGGGGCCGGAGAGCGAGGAGGCGAACCTGGCCGCGACCGCTCGCGCGCGCGGGGTCGAGGTGATTTTCGCCGCGACCAAATGCGACAAGCTCAAACGCTCTGAACGCGCCGTGGCGCTGGCGCGCTTTCGCGCGGTCGGGACGGCGCCGGTCCTGTGCTCCGCCACCAGCGCCGAAGGAATCGACGAACTGCGCCGGCGCATCCTGCGCGTCGCGCAGCAGGCGCATCGCCCCAAGGCGGGTTTCGCGCCGTATCCGACGCACTCGCGCTAGCCGCCGATGCATCCGGAAGTCAGCGTCGTCATCCCGACATACAATCGCCGCGCGATGCTGCGCGAGGCGGTCCTATCAGTCCTCGCGCAGCAGGGCGCGCGCTTCGAGCTGATCGTGATCGACGACGGCTCGACCGATGGCTCTGCTGACGACCTCGCGCTGCTGGGCGAAGAACGCGCAGGCGCGCTGCGGGTCGAATGCACCGAAAATCGCGGAGCCGCGGCGGCGCGCAATCGCGGCGTTGCGCTGGCGCAGGCGCCACTTATCGCGTTTCTTGACTCCGACGACATCTGGATGCCGGCCAAGCTCGGGCGCCAACTGGAATTCATGCGCGCGCATCCGGAATGTGAGATCTCGCAATGCCAGGAAAGATGGATTCGCGGCGGACGACGCGTAAATCCCGGCCAGCGGCATCGCAAACGCGGTGGCGATATCTTCCTCGATTCGCTGCGCACGTGTCTGGTCAGCGCGTCGGCCGTGATCATGCGCACGGAGCGGTTTCGCGCGCTCGGCGGTTTCGACGAAACGATGCGTGCGTGCGAGGACTACGATCTGTGGCTCCGGATGCTGGTTACGCGCGAGATCGGGCTGCTCGACGAGGTCCTGGTCGAGCGCCGGGCCGGGCATCCTGACCAGCTTTCCGCCACGGTTCCGGCGCTCGATCGATATCGGATTCTGTCCCTGATCAAACTTCTCGCTGATTCGCGCCTAAGCGCCGCACGGCGCGAGGCAGTAGCTCTGGTGCTCGCCGAGAAGTGCGCGATCTATGCCAAGGGTTTGCGTCGCCGCGAGCGCGACACCGCCGCGAATTGCGTCGAGCGCGTGGCCGAGCAAGCGCTCGGCGATTGGCGCTCGACGCCGAACGAATCGATCGCGATCGCAGCCGAAGCGATCCGCAACCTGGTCATCTCGCAAGCCGAGGCCGTAACATGACGCGCGTGGCATCGAATCCCGATGATGCCATCCGCGCGCTCGCCTCGGCGCGCCATCTGCCCGAGTCGCATCTCGCGCGATGGCTTGCGATGGACATGCCATCGCGCACGGCGTTCCTGAAATTCGCCGAATCGCTCCGATTGCGCACCGGACAAATCGTCCTCGCGCTCGACCTGCTCGGCGAGATAGCGGTTCGCGAGAGCAAATCCGCGGCCGATATTTTGGCCGTGTCGGAACTCGCACGAATTGCGGAGCGCGCAGGCTCGGCGCCTGAGCGCGCGCGTGCGTTTATTGACGCCTTGCGCGCGATGCGCTTTCCGCGCCTTAGCGAGGCGGCGGCCCGGCTCGAGAGCGCAATCGGCGAGCTTCGCCTGCCGCGCGGAATTTCCCTAGTCTTGCCGAAGGAACTGGGCTCTGATGTGCTGACGATCAAGCTCGAGGTGTCGCGCGCGAGCGACCTCGAGCGCGCAATCGGCATCCTTACGCAGCGGCGCGCGGCGATTGCTCAAATACTCGCGATGCTCGGCGGAAGCGATGAAGTTTGATCTCGACGCGGTGTTTATCGAAGGAGGCGAACGCGACTCGGCGCTCGCG
>JBAPSR010000221.1:0-5883 GCA_049281755.1 Binataceae bacterium (SeqCode) | reverse complement strand
GGACCGCAGCCCGTCGATGCGGAGGTGGCGACGTTTGGCGGCGTAGCGATTGGTCCGGCGCTGCCGAACGCGACCGGCCGCGTAACCGCGATCGTCGCCGATCCGACGGTCAGCGGGAGGCTGTTCGTGGGCACGGCGGCGGGCGGAGTGTGGATGCGCGCGAATGCGAACGCGGCGTTCGCGCCGATCTTCGACGCGGAGCCGACTCTGTCGGTCGGCGCGATGGCGCTCGACACCACCACGTTGCCCAATCCCACGCTGTACGTCGCGACGGGAGAGGGCGACGGATCGAACGATTCCTATTACGGCGAAGGGATCTTCGTGTCGTCCGATCTGGGCGGCTCGTGGAGCCAGATTGGCACAAGCGAGTTCGCGGACGCCTCGATCGGCAGTATCGCGATCGATACTACGCACAGCCCGCGTACCATCTATGCCGCCGTGACCTATGGCTCGAGCGCCAATCGGGCGCAGGCCGGATGGATCGAAACGCAGTGGAGCCAGATGGGGATTTGGAAATCAAGTGACGGTGGAAATTCCTGGCTTACCTATCCGCTCGGCACGTTCGGCAACTGCACCTACTTCACGAATCAGCCGTGCCCTGCGACCCAGGTGGTGATCGATCCGGCCGCGCCCGCGAACGTGTACGCGGCGGTCCAGTGGACAGGAGTGTTTCGCTCCTCGGATTCCGGCGTATCGTGGAGTCAAGTCACGTTTCCGGGTTTCACAGGATCGATCGGCCGCTCGAGTATCGCGGCGAATTCGGGAATCGTCTATGCGATGCTTGGTGCGGCGGACGGAGTCGAGTACGCCGGCTTCTATAAATCCTCCGACGGCGGCGCCACCTGGAGCGCCGAAAGCGTTCCGACGGCGAATCCGGGCGACGGCGTCGTGCTCGATGGAACGTCTGCGAAGAATGCCTCGGACTCGCTTTACGGCCAGGTCCTCGCGATCGATCCCGCGGACGCGACCGGCGCTACCGTCGTGTTCGGTGGAGTCGGAATTTATCGATCGACCGATTCGGGCGCCGAGTGGACTTTCCTTGCGCAAAACGGCGGAACCCATTCGGATCAGCATGCGGTCGCATTCGATCCTGCGAGCGCACACAGCTTTTATCTTGGCAATGATGGCGGCGCGTTTTACTTCGCCTCGTCCAGCGGCTCCTGGAGCGGGCTGAACACCTCGATCGGCGCGGAGGAAGTGCAATCAGTCGGGCCGCATCCGACCAACAACTCGCTGGTGCTCGCGGGGATGTCCGACAACGGAACCGGACTGGGCAACAGCTCGATGCCGCTGTCTGCCGCGTGGGGGCAGGTCGATACGCTCGACGGCGCGTTCGCGATTTTCGATCCGATGAATCCGGCGCGCGCGTATCATGTCTTCGCGACCACGAGCGCCGGTCCCGCGATCGCGCAATCGACCGACGGCGGGACTTCCTGGACTTCGGCCGCGCCGACTCAGGCTCTGCGCGCCGCACTTGCCTCCAATGGCGACGCGGGCGCGGGATTTTATCCTCCGCTCGCCGCCGATCCCTCGCAGCCGGGCAGGGTGATGTTCGGCGCCCATTCGGTTTACGTTTCGGGCGACGGTGGAAACACCTGGGCGGCCGAGACGACGCAGGATTTGACCGGAGGATGCGCCGACGGCAATTGCGCGCTCGAGGATCTCGAGATCGCGCCGTCAGACGACACCAAGGCGTACGCGCTCGCGATGGAAACCGACACGACGTTTACTCCGACGCCGTTTCGCCTGATGACAACCAGCGACGCCAACGTGCAGGTGGACGCCGCCAATCCCGCGGGCGCGACCTGGAAAGACGTGACCGCGAACCTGGCGCCGCTGGTGCTCCCGCGCTACACGCAGGCGACCGGCATCGCGATCGACCCTGCGGACTCGGCGACCGCGTATCTCTCCGTGTCGGGATTCACCGCCACCACCCAGATGGGGCACGTCTTCGTGACGCACGACTTTGGGATGACCTGGGCGCAAGTGGACGGCAATCCGTCCAATCAAATTCCGCCGCCCGCGAACGCGCTGCCCGATATTCCTGTCCTGCGGATCCTGGTTGACAGCGCCGACAGCACCGGCAATACGATCCTCGCTGGCACCGATATTGGGATTTTTCGCAGCGTGGACGGTGGCGCCGACTGGACGCCGTACAATCTCGGCTCGATTCCGGCGGTGCCGGTGTTTGATCTCGAGCAGAATCGCAACGGGATGATCTTTGCCGGCACCTTCGGGCGCGGCGTCTTCGAGATCGCCGGCGCCAACGTCAGTGCCAGTCCGACCCCGACTCCGTCGTCAACGCCCACCGCGACGCCCACCAACACTCCGACGCCGACGGCGACCAGAACGCCGACCCCGAGCGCCACTCCCACGCGGACTGCGACTCCCACCGCAACCGCTACGCGGACGGCAACGCCGACCGCGACGATCACCACGACTCCGACCGCGACCGCCTCACCCACTGCCACGCCGACGCCAACCGCGACGCGCAGTCCTACCCCGACCGCGACACCTACGCCCGTGAGTTCGACGCTCAAGTTGACGCCCGGACGATTGAATTTCGGCAAGGAAACGGTGGGAACGCCGGCGCTCGCGGGGAAGACCAGAAGAATAACGGTCGCGAACCCTCGCGGAGCGACGATCGTGATCGAGGGCGCATCGGTCACCGGCGATTTCGCGATCATCGCGGGCGCGAGCACTTGCGCTTCGACCCTCGCGGCGCGCCAGCGCTGCGATTACACGATTTCGTTCGCGCCGTCGGCGGCTGGAAAGCGCGCTGGCAGCTTCACCCTTCGCAGCAACGGCGAGCGCGGCACGCTCACCGCCGCGCTCGCGGGCACCGGCAAGTAGAACCGCTTACCGCGGGCCAATCGCGCGGTATTCGTCAGCGAGGATCCCCATCACGATCGTGTCGCAGTAACTTCCTTTGTGGAAACGCTCCTGCCGCAGCACGCCCTCGCGTTTGAAGCCGCATTTCTCATACGACGCGATCGCGCGCTGGTTGAAATCGTAAACGTGCAGCCATAGGCGATGCAGGTTGAGCTTGTCGAATCCGATCCGCATCAGCAGCCGCATCGCGTCGGCGCCATAGCCGCGGCCCCAGTAGCTCTTGTCGCCGATCACGATTCCGACCCCGGCGGCGCGGTTGTGCCAGTTGATCGCATGAAAGGCGACGCCGCCCAGGTATTTCCGGTCCGCGAGCGTCTCGATAACAAACGACTGGTCCGCCGCCGACGGCGCGCGTCCGGCCGAGGATTCGATGAATTTCATTTCCGCGATCGAAGACTGCGGCAGCGCAAGAATCTCACCGCCGAGGAATTGGGTGACTTCCTCATCGTTGATCCACTTCATCACCGCGTCCAGATCGGTTTTCTCGTAGCCGCGAAGCCTCACCAGTTTTCCTTCCATCGCAGACCTTCCTTGCGCGCCGTGCGCGCCTTCGCAAAACAAAAAGGGCAGCCAGGTCGGGCTGCCCTTTTTCCGCTTTTCAAGCCCGTGCGTTCAATAACCTTTGGGCAGCCCGAGAACGCGTTCGCCGATAATATTATGCTGAATCTCACTGGTGCCGCCGGCGATAGTCAGTGCGCGCGACGCCAGCATCCGGTACGACCACTTGCCCTTGTCCACCGCGAAAGGCGCCTTGAACTCCATCTGCGAGTACGGTCCGAGCAATTCCATCGCAAACTTGTTCATCTTGAGATTAAGCTCGCTGGCGCCAAGCTTGAGCACTGAGCCTTCAGGCCCCGGCGGCAGTCCCTTCAGCCGCCGCGTCAGTTGGCGATAGCCGGTGTACTTGAGCCCGAGCGCCTCGCACGCGAACGATCCGATCTTCTGCCGGACGCTCGAATGCTCCCACGCGCTGCGGCCGTTCAGTTGCACGGCGCGCGCCAGATGCGCCAGATCCTTCACCTCGCCCAGCATGTCGCGTCCGCCGCCGATTCCCGAGCGCTCGAACATCAGCGTGGTAATCGCGACTTGCCATCCCTGGTTCTTTTCGCCGACCAGGTTTTTCTTCGGGACCTTCACGTCCTCGAAAAACACTTCGTTGAAATTTGCGTCGCCGGTAATCTGCACCAGCGGACGCACGGTCACGCCCGGCGAATGCATATCGACCACGATATAGCTGATTCCCTTATGTTTGGGCGCGGACGGATCGGTGCGGGTCAAGAGGATGCAGAAATCCGCGTGATGCGCGTCCGAGGTCCAGACCTTCTGGCCGTTGACGATAAAGTAGTCGCCCTCTTCGACGGCTTTGGTCTGCAGCGACGCGACGTCGGAACCTGAGCCCGGCTCCGAATAGCCCTGGCACCAGATTTCCTCGCCCGACAGGATTTTCGGAACGTAGCGTTTCTTTTGCTCTTCGGTGCCCCAATGGATCAAGGTGGGACCGACCAGCATGATTCCGAGTCCGTTGACGAGCTGCGGAGTGTTCGCGCGTCCCATCTCTTCGTTGTAGATGAGCTGCTGCGTGATGGTGGCGCCGCGTCCGCCGTATTCCTTGGGCCAACTGATTCCGACCCAGCCGCCGTCGTGCATCTTCTTGTGCCACTTGAGCCTGTTCTGCCAGTCGTCGCCGTCCGCTTCCCGCATGGGACCTAAGTCGTCCTCGGGGCGATGCTCGTGCTTGGGCGCGTTGGCTTTGAGCCACGAGCGCAGCGTCTGGCGAAACGCCTCATCGTCGGCGCTGAATTTGAAATCCATTTGACGAAGACCTCCGGTCCCGGCCCCTGCGAATCGTAACCTGGCCGCGCACTAGCCGCGTCGGCTGGTTAAGGGCCTAACGGATGTTATATAAACCGCGCGCTGAAAGCCGCGCAAGCTGCGGCAAATCACCCAACGGCGACCGGATGCGGCGACCATTCATTTTGCGCTTCCGATCTCCGCGTGACGATCGACGCCGTCAGCCCCAATCCCCAGATGCCGCCGCACCATCGAGGCCAGTTCACGTGCCGCGGCGTCTGCGCTGCGCTCGAGCTCGCGCAGGGCGCCGCGCTGATCTTCGAGCGGGCGATTCTGCCCGAGCTTGAACTTGCCCTCAATTCGGTCGATCTGAATCTCGAAGCCCACGATCGCTTCGGTGAGCTTCGCGCGGAACTCGACCGGCATGAGTCCCGGCCATGGACGCGTTTGCGGCGCCTCGTAAATCGCGATCATCCGGTCCAGCAGCCCGTTCACCCACGCCGCGTCGTCTATAATCCGCAGCTTCCCGTACACATGCACGGCGGCATAGTTCCACGTCGGCACGGCGGGAGAATTCGCGTACCAGCTCGGAGAAATATAGGAATGCGGGCCGGCGAAAATCGCGAGGCACTGGCCGCTGTGCTCGAGCGCGCGCCAATGCGGATTCGCGCGCGCAAAATGGCCCGCGAGCGACGCATGCGCGCCACCGGCATGATCTAGCGTCAGCGGAACGTGCGAGGCGAGCATCTCGTCGGCGCTGTTCGACACGATCGTGGCGAAGCTGTGCGCCTGGATAAATTCGTGCAGCGTCCGCGTCTCGGTGATCTCGAAGGCTTTTGGAATGTACATTTTTTTCCTCATTCCATCGGATGGCGAAGCTACTTGGCGTCAGCCGATCTGCGCCGATAAACCTCGAGGTCCGCGCGTTCCATCTGGCGATCGGGGAATGGCGGCGTTTCGAACCCGAACTTGCGATAGAGCCCGTGCGCGTCGCGCGTTGCCAGCGTCCAGCGCCGCAACCCCTGCAGATGCGGATGCGCCAGCGCGGCCGCCATCAAGGCTTTCGAGAGTCCGCGTCCGCGATATTGCTCGAGCACGAACACGTCGGCGACGTACGCAAACGTCGCGTAATCAGTGACCACCCGCAAAAGACCGATTTGCGCTTCGCCGTCATACAGCCCGAAGCACAGCGAGTTCTTG
>JBAPSR010000220.1:0-10812 GCA_049281755.1 Binataceae bacterium (SeqCode) | reverse complement strand
TATCCGCAGCTTTCGCCCCAAGATGGTGCCGGAGCGGGCTTCATCCGCTACCGCTACGCTGGCCCGAACCATGCCGATGACGCGTACACTTATACGCCCAGCGCTCAGCGCCTGCGCCGCCTCAACGATTCACTGATGAGCACGGCCCAGGATTCGGGTCCGGAGTCATACAGCCCCGATGATTTCGAGTGCTTCGCGGGCAAGAACGAGAACTACGATTGGAAGTATTTGGGTGAAAAGGAGATGCTGGCGTCGATCGACGACCCTGTGATGCCGGCGCGTACCTGCGCGAGTGACGGCGGCGCGAGCCATTGCCCGGCCGACTGGCAGATGCGCCATCTGTATATCCTCGAGGGAATCGCACGCCACGATCGGCTGCCGGGCGACCTCTACTCCAAGCACGTCCTGTATGTCGATTCCGAAGCAGACTTTGGGATGTATCAGGACCAGTACGACCGCCGCGGCCAGCTCTTCATCAACTATACTTCGTGGATGAAATACGCTGATCGGGTGACGCCCTCGGCGCGTATCGCGATTTACCCGTTCAAGCGGTTGTTCCAGAGCGGCTCGTCTTCCAGCGATGTTCAGTCGGGCCTGTCGACGGTCTGCTATCATCCGGGATACTCGACTGCGGAAAAAGAGTGCTGGTATATCAACATGGGCGCGGTGGATCGGTCGTTCTTCGATCCGATGGCGATCGTGAAAGCATCCCGCCGTTAGCCAGCAACTGAACTAAAGGCACATGGCCGGCGCAGTCTCAAAAGGCTGCGCCGGTTTCTTTTTGCCTCGGTCCTGCGTGCTGCATATCGTCACGCGCGCCGATACAATCCATCTGGATGGATTTGCCGGATGGATACAGTTGACGCGCGGCGGTTGGCCTGGGCGCGCGATACTGCCGCCAACAGATGGCCCGGCGCCGGGGCCGCGCAGGTTGATTCGCTGCGCGGCGACGCTTCTGCGCGCCGCTTCTGGCGCTTGCGTTTTGCGCCCGGCAGCGCGCCGGCCAGCGCAATCCTGGTCGATCTCGGACCCGACGACCTGCCCCGCTACGTTCGCGTGCTTGGCCTGGTTCGAGAGCCTTTGGCCGAGCCTCCGTGGATAAACCTGCATCGATTCCTGACCGCCCTGGGCGCTCCTGTCCCCGCGCTCTATGCGTTCGACGCGGCGCAGCGCGCGCTGCTGGTTGAAGACGTAGGCGAGGTCGCGCTGTTCGATATTCTGCGCGCACGCGGAGCCGACAGCGCCGATCTGCTCCGACTCGCGGTGGAAAATCTGTTCGTGCTGCACGTCGCCGGCACCCGTGAAATCGACTCGCGATGCATCGCCGCGCAAATCGCGTACGACGAGCGGCTGTTTCGCTGGGAAATGACCGAGTTCGTCGACCTCGGATGCACGCGGGTCGCTCCTGGCATCGATCCGGCCGCTCTAGCGCCGGAACTGGACGCGCTCGCGCGAGAGTTGGGCGGCTTTCCGAGGGTGTTTTCGCATCGCGACTATCACGGCCACAATCTCTACGTGCGCAGGAGCGCCGCACACATCGATGTGCGCATCATAGACTTCCAGGACGCGTTGATGGCGCCGGCGGCGCAGGACCTTGCAGTGCTGCTCACCACGCGCGACACCGGAACGATCGTCGCGCCCGCGCTCGAGGACAAGCTGCTGCACTTCTACTACACCGGCCTGGTGCGACGCGGCGCCGCCGAACTTTCGTCCGACGAATTTCGCCGGAGCTACAGGCTCTGCGTCCTGCAGCACGCACTCAAGATGATCGGCCGGTTCATCCTGTTCGAGCGCGAAGGCAAGGGTGGGTACACCGCGTTTCTTCCGCACCTCGTCGCGCAGACGCGCCGGATCCTGGAGGGACCCGAACAGCAGAGCTTTCCGCGCCTGGCCGCCGCGCTGGGCGCGAGGAGCCAGCGATGAAAGCGCTGGTGCTGGCCGCGGGACGCGGCGAGCGGCTACGTCCGCTGACCGATACGGTTGCGAAGCCGATGGTCGAGGTAGGAGGCCGCGCGCTTATCGAATATCCGCTCGGGATGCTCAAGCGGGCGGGAATCACCGAGATCGCGATCAACGTCCATCACTTGGCCGGCGCGATTCAGTCGGTGCTGGGAACCGGCGCGCGGCTGGGAATCGACATCGTATGGTCGCCGGAACCGGCGCTGTTCGGCACCGGCGGGCCGCTGAGCGGCCTCGGCGGATTTCTCGGCGGAGACACTTTCGTCATCGCAAATAGCGACACGATTTTGAACCTCGATTTGGCCGCGATGGTCGCGTTTCACCACGATCGCGGCGCGCTCGCCACGCTGGCGCTAGCCCGGCCCGAAAACCTCAGCTACTACAGCAAAATCGAGATCGACGCCGGCTCGAGGATTCGCAGGATGCGTCTGCTGACCTCGGTCGCGCGCGGAACCTACGACGACTACGCGGACCCGGGTATCGCCGAGTCCGCCCAGAGTCTTGTGCCCTTCATGTACTGCGGCGTGATTGTCGCCGAACCCGCGGTGCTGAGGCTCATTCCGCCGGCGCCGCCGTGGAGCATCATGGCCGGACTCCTGGCGCCGATGGTCCGGGACGGGTTGCCCGTGTTCGGTTTTGTGCATCGCGGCTACATGCGGACCGTCGATGACCTTGCGGCGTACGAGAGGTTGCGCGCCGAGTTTGCGGCGAACCCACCCGAGTTGAATTTCCTGGACCTTGCGCCCAAATGAAATTCTTTTGAATTTTTTTCTGCGGTGCGGCTTTTTTGTTGACTTAGCAGGTGGAGCGCGGGTCAAATGAAAAAAGGCAGTCGCGCGGATCGCGGGGCCGCGCTTCTCTGCACCAAGGGCTCTCGGGAGTCAGCACCATGCCGAGATTGGTCCTGTACCACACGATCCAGTCGCCGTTCGCACGCAAGGTGCGGATCGCGATGGCGGAAAAGAAAATCTCCTGCCAGAAGATCGCTCTCGACTTCGCCAAAGGCGAAAACCGCACCCCCGAGTACCTGCGCCTGAACCCGCACGGCCGCGTCCCGACGCTGCTGGTCGATTCGATTCCGATTTACGAATCGACCTCGATCATCGAGTACCTGAACGAAGCCAATCCCGAGCCGGCACTGTTGCCGCGCAGCCTGGTCGAGCGCGCGCGGGTCAGGATGATCGAAGAGACCATCGACGGATCGTTTATCGCGGCGCTGCGAACCGTGCTTTTCAACGTGTTCCGTCTGCCCGAGCCGGAGCGCAATCAGAAGGCCGCGCGGGAAGGGCGCACGCAAATCGAGTGGCACAACGAATGGCTCGACAACGAACTGGCCGGACGCGAGTTCATCGTCAACGGCGGCTTGTCGGTCGCCGATATCGCGGGTCTGTGCGCGCTCGAATTTCAAAAGCGGCTCGAGATCGGAATCGACCCGCGCCATCGCGACCTCGTCACCTGGTACGAGCGCATGAAGTCCCGCCCCTCTGCCAAAGCGCTGATGGAATAATAACCTCGCTCTAAAAGAGATTGTCTATAGAGATTGTCTATTTTGGAGCAGATCCTCGCGTTGTTGTCATCCTGAGCCGTAGGCGAAGGATCTCCGCGAAGCGATTAGTGCAACCAGCCTGGGCTTTCCGCACTAATCGCTTCGCGGAGATCCTTCACTCCGGCAGCCTCCGTTCAGGATGACGGATAGAAACTCGGTACTTGTCGACAACCTCAGAGAGAGAGCAGACAGTACGCCCGGAGTTACGGTATCGACTCGTAGATTTCGAGACCGGCGGCGCCGCCGCTGCTCTCGATTGTTCGAATCGAGCCGATTCGCCGGAATCCGGCGACTCCTGCCGCGAATTCGATCACGTTGATCGCCACCACGATCCAGAACGCTGCCATGACGACTTCCGCGGTGCCGGGCAGAACGCCGCGAATTATCCGCGACGCAGCCCATGCTCCGAGCGGCGACCCGATCGTGCCGAACAGATGCAGCACAACGCGAGCCGATCGCGGACACGCGACATACCCGCCGAATTGCATCTTGAAACGCGGCTCGCCGCGCAGCAGGTAGGCGTATTCGTAGCCGACGCCGAACACCGCCGCGGCCGAGATCTTCACCAACGGTTGAAACGTCATGATCCACAGGAGCGCGCCCATCAGCGCGAGCACGACAGATAATTCGCGCACGCTCGCCCACAGCAGCACGCCGCCAAGCACTATCGCGACGATCTCGATCGTCACGCCCGCGCGCACCGAGATGGTTTTGCGCGGCGTGCGCAAATGAAGCTTGCGGCTGACGCGATTTACGTCGGCGCATAGCGCGGCGCGCACCGTGATGGGACGCCGCTTGAGCTCGCGGATGTAACGCTCCCACGGTCCGGGGCGATAGTGGCCCTCGTTGAGGTTGTGCTCGATTTGTAAAAGACCAATCCGAAGATCGTCGGGCGCGGCGCTTGCCTGCGGCCCCAGGCCCGAGCCGCCGTCGTCGATCGAACCCATCAGCGATGGAAAAACGCCGCGGCCAGGAACGCGACGATCATCAGCAGCCCATACTCCATGTGGAGCTGGACCGAGCGCATCAGCGCGAGGTTGAGTTTCTTCGCCGCCGTCTCGCGCATCACGATTTTGATTTGGCTCATCGCTCGTGGAACGGTCAACAACGCGATTAGTCCGATCAACGGGATCGCGCCGGCGACGATCGCGAGCAGCGTGGTCGCGTACGCCAGCACGTCGAGTGCGAGCAGCTCGTAGTTGGCGCCCGCGCGCCCGAGCATCGTGGCCAGAGTGCGCTTGCCGTGAACGCGATCGCTTTCTATATCGCGGATATTGTTTGCATGCAGGATTCCGGCGACCAGAAAGCCCAGCGGAATAGACGCCGCGAGCGCGCCCCAGGTGAAATGCAGCGCCATCACGTAGTACGAACCCACCACGATCGCGGGTCCCATGAAGAGAAATACGGTCAGCTCACCGAGCGCGATATACGCAAGCGATACCGGCCGCGCGGTGTAGAAGTAGCCCGCCGCGACCGACGGAACTCCGATCGCGAGAATCGGCCATCCGCACAGATAGACCAGGACGAGTCCCGCGGCCGCGCCAATCGCAAACGCCGCGATTCCGCCGCGCCATACCTCGTCGGGCGCGAGCAATCCGCGCTGGATAACCATGCTCGGGCCGAGCGACTCGGTCGAGTCGGCGCCGCTTTGAAAATCGTAATAGTCATTGATGAGATTGGTGCCCGCCTGGATCGCCATCGCGCCGGCGAGCGCGAGGACCATCCGTCCTGGCGAGAAGAAGCCGTCGCGCGCCGCGATTGCGACGCCCAGCAGAACCGGAATCGCCGCGGCGCTCAGAGAAGGAGCGCGAATCGCCTGGATCCAGACTCCGAGCGTGCCGGGTCGCGCGCCGCCGCCTCGGGAAATTGCCGATACGTCTGTCATCTCGAAAATGCTCCGCGATCCTACAACAGAACCTTGTCTTCCCTGAGCTGCGCGATCTCGTCCGCGCTCATCCCGAGCAGCTCGGAGAGCACCTCGCCGGTGTGCTCGCCGATCATCGGCGCGCCGAAGTAGCGCGGCTCGATCGCGCCGAAGCGCACCGGCAGCGTCGGCACGATGCGCTCGCCGACCTCGCCATGTTTGAGCGTCGCCAGCATCCCGGATGAAAGGAACGCGTCATCCTTCATCAGGTCCTGGGTATTGTACACCGGTCCGGCGGCGAGGTCGCGCTCGCGCAAGCGTGCAACCAAATCTTCACGCGCGAAATTCCGCGTACGCGCGGCGACTTCCGCGTCCAGCGCGTCAACGTTGCGCAGCCGTTCCGCCATCCGCATGAACTTCCGGTCTGCCGCCATCGACGCGACGCCCAGAATCTCGCACAGCGCGGCAAATTCCGCGTCGGTCGAAATCGCGATCGCGACCCATTGGTCATCGCCGGCCACCGGATAGACCCCGTGCGGCGCCATCGCATCGTCACGATTACCGACCGGCCCCGGGTCGCGTCCGTTCATAAAATGCTCGAGCATCGCTTCGGGGATCATTGTGGTGACCATCTCGGCCATCGATAGATCCAGGTACTGCCCCTCGCCGGTGCGATCGCGATGGTACAGCGCGGCGAGCAGGAAGAAGACCATGCCGGTGCCGACCGCAAAGTCCGGCCAAGTCCCGCCGATTCCGCAAGGAAAGCCGTTCGGGTATCCGGTCAGGTGGCACAGGCCCGCGTATGCCTGCGTGGTCGGCCCGAATCCGACAGTGCGCGCGTAAGGACCGGTTTGTCCGAGCGGGGTTCCGGACAGCATGATGATATCGGGGCGAATCTTGCGCAGGTCTTCGTAGCCGAGGCCGTACTTGTGCATGTTGCCGACGGTGAAGTTCTCGGTCACGACGTCGCTTAGCTTGACCAGGCGGCGCGCGATCTCCTGGGCTTTCGGATGCGCCAGATGGAGCGTGATTGCGCGCCGCGAAAAATTTATCGCGTCGTAGATACCGCTGCGGTTGAAGCCCGGCACTCCGTCGGTACCGGTCAGGAATCGCACCAGGTCCGGCGCCGAAGTTGATTCGACCCGAATGACGTCGGCGCCGAGCGCGCCCAGCCACGCCGTCGCGTGCGGCACCGCGAAAATCCAGCCAAAATCGAGAATCCGGATTCCTTCGAACGGCAGCCGCGCCATCAGATCACCCGTGCGGTCCGCAGGCTTTCGAGTTCGCTCGATGAAAGCCCCAGCCGTTCGACAAAGATTTTGCGATTGTGCTCGCCCAGGCGCGGCGCTCCGCGCTTGATGCGCCACGGCGTCGCGCTCATGCGGCACGGCGCTCCCGGCATCCGCACTCCCTTCCCGTCCGGATGATCATGATCGGCAAAGAAGCCACGCGCCTTGTATTGCGCGTTGTCCGCGACTTCGGCCGCGGTATGCACCGGAAAGCATGGCACGTGTTCGGCCTGCGCCTTCTCGAACGCGGTGGTGCGAGTCTCGTTCGAGAGCCAATCGATCACGGCCGCCTCGATCGCGTCGATATGCGCGGCGCGTGCAACCGGCGAGGCGAACATCTCGCTCTCCATCCACTCAGGATTGCCCATCACCTTTTTCCATCCGCGCCAGAAACGATCGGTGCCGGCATTGAAGCTGACCCATCCGTCGGTCGAGGGATAAACCCACTGCGCGCCGCGCTTGATCCGTGTGCGGGTGCGCTCGTAAATAGGCGCCTCGGGCGACTCGTGCGAATAGACGCCGAGATTGGGCCGCAGCATGCTGACCATCGCAAGCCACTGGCTCGCGTCGATATGCTGGCCGCGTCCGCTATGCTTGCGATCGAATATCGCCGCCATCGCGGCCGCCGCCGCGGTATATCCGGTCAGATAATCGGACTGGCGGCCCGCAAGCTTGAGCGGAGGCTCGTTCGGCGGATCGGTCACCTGATGCCACGGCGTCTCGAAGCCGACTCCGCTCATGTGGGTGGCGACCAGATCGCCGCCGCGAAAATCGCGATACGGAGAATCAGTGCCGAAATACGTAACCGACACGGCGACCAATTTCGGAAACCGTTCGGTAAGCGTGCGCCAATCCAGGCCGAGCCGCTCGCAGATCGCCGGCGGGTTCGGATTGAAAACGATATCCGCGCGCTCGAGCATCCGCATCAGCACGCCGCGGGCGCGCGAATCTTCCAAATCAAGCGTCACGCCAAGTTTGTTGGTGTTGAGAAACAGATGCAGCCCGCCGGTCTCGGGATCGGGCTTTGCGTCGCGAAACGGACCGAGCTGACGCTCGCGCGCACCTGAACGCGGCTCGACCTTGATAACCTCCGCGCCAAAGTCGGCGAACGATTTCGCCGCCATCGCCGCCGCGAGAAACGGCATCGGGTCGAAGCACGGCAACTCGACGACGCGCAGTCCGTCGAGCGCCTCGGGCGGCTCGAGGTGTTCCGCGAGCCGTGCCATCAAGCGTGCTCCTGTGCGATGCGATCGATAAGCCCGACCAGCTCGCCCATCGAGTTGATCACGTGATCGGGCTTAAAGCTCGGATGGGTCCGCAGGTAATCAGCCGACGCGGTTCCGGTCGCGACCGCGACCGACGCGCCGAAGCCGGCCTGCGCCGATGCCATGATGTCGCGCGGCTCGTCGCCGACGTACATGCACGCGCGCGGGATGATCGCGGCACGCGCGGCGCTCTGGCGCAGAAGCTCGGTCTTGTCGAGCAGCTCTTTCATCGATGAGACCGGCTGCGTCACCACCTGATCGAGATGTGCCGCGATACCGACCATCGCGAGCTTGGCGACGAGCTGCTTGGGATCGCCGGGGCGGCTGGTAATCACGGCGGTGGCGTAGCCGCGGCGCTTCAGCTCGGCCAGGGTGTCCACCACGTGGGGCAGGAGCTCAAGCCGCTCGGTTTGATCGATTTCCGTCATAAAGTAAGCAAACGCAAGCTTCATGTACTCGGGACGTTTATTCTCGGGAACGCCGAGCCAGAGATCGGAGTTGCGCAGCGCCTCACGATAGCGCTCGCGGGTAAGTTCCGGTTCATGTCCGAAATCGCGCAGCGTGTTGCGCGCGGCGATATACAGCGGGCCATGGATATCGACCAGCGTACCGTCCAGGTCGAAGAAAATCGCCTTGAATTCCTGCGCTGACAACCGGATTACCCTGGCAACCGCCGCCCAAACGAACCCAAGCGGATCGCGGCGGCCGTGATGCTCTGCCTGCCTTTAGAAGCCCTTTGCTTCGCCGGTTGTCAAGCGTGACTAGCCCGCGGGGCGCACGGCGGTGCGCGCGGACGCAGTTGGGGCCTGGCGTTGATATAGCAGCAGGTATTCGCGCCGGCCGCCGATAACCCTTTTCACATAGTCTCGCGTCTCGCGGTAGCCGATATTCTCGACCCATTCGTCGTCGGGCCCGGGGAATTTGCTGGTCCAGTTCTGCACCGCGTGTTCGCCGCCGTTGTAAGCGGCGACGGCTTTGAATTCATCGCCCCCGAACATCGCGAAAAGATTTTCGAGGTACGAAGTTCCGAGCGAAACGTTGACCTCGGGATCGTAGAGGTCGAGCCCGCCGCCGGTCGGCATCCCGCTGCGCTGGGCGACGCGCCGCGCGGTCGTGGGCAGCAGTTGCATTAGACCTTGCGCATCGGAACTCGACTTCGCGCGCGGATTGAACAAGCTCTCCTGACGCGCCAGCGCCAGCACGAGCCACGGATCGAGCGAACGTTTGTGCGCGGCCGAGCTGAACACGCTCCAGTACGCGCGCGGGTAGCGGATTCGTTCGGCCTCGGCCGGCCCGAGATCGCCGCGCTTCTCCATCCGCGCGCTCGCGCCAATCGCGTCGTACCACGCGTCGGCGGAGATCAATCCGGCGAGCACAAACGCACGCAGATTGGGATTGCCTGCCGACTCGCCTTCGAGCGCGCGGAACTCCCCGGCCTCGAGTTCCTTTATTCCAACCGACCGCAGCGCGTCGATTCGGCTCAGATGAAACCGAACGATCGCCGAGTTGCTCGACGGGAGGCCGGTGAACAACGGATCGGGCGCCGAGGCTGCGGGCAACTCAGGTGCGACTGAGGCGACACGGCGGCTCGCCAGCGCGGGATAGTAATTGCTGTCGATACTGCCGGCGAGCCGGAGATAGATCGCGTGCGCACCGGCCGCGTCACCGCTCTTCTCAAGCGCTCGCGCGTGCCAATAGTCGAACATGTCGCGGTCCGCGGCGCTGTGCGCATGCGGGCGCATCGCGGCGAACATCCGCGCCGCGGACGCGTAGCGGCGGGTCATAAAGTAGGTCCACGGCGCGCGAAAACGTGCCTCTTCGGCGGAATCGCTCGACGGATATTTCCCATACAACCGCGCGTATTCGGCGCGCGCCGCGTCGTAGTTGTGAAGTTCTTCCTCGATTCGCCCTAGCCGCAGCATCGCGCCAGGCGCAAGCGCGCTACCCGGGAAGTCCGCTACGAGTCGCTGGAACGCATCGCGCGCGCGATCGCTATCGTCCTCGCGCCAGTAGAGCAGTGCGAGGGCGTTCAGCACCGGCGCAGCCGAAGGGCCAGCCGGCGCGAGCGCAAGATACTTGAGCAGCGCGCTCTTCTCGCGCGCGGGATCGCCGTGCGAGGCCTGCGCCTCGAGCCATAGCAGCTCGGCGCGAATTGGGGTGGGCGGATTGGCCCCGAGTGCGCGCTCGATTTGCGCCATCGCGAGTGCGGGCTGTCCCTCGCGCAAGAGCAACTCGGCCTCGCTCTTCTGGTAGTCGAGCGTCGCGGTTTGCGCGAGCGCCGGAGTCGCCGAAAGCATCAAATATGCAAGCGTGCGCGCGTCGGTGTCGGCGCCGCTATGCGGGTAAAGATTTCGCAAATCCATCGCCTGCGCGTACGCGTCGCTCTGGCGGCTCATCGCGGCCATCGCCATCGCTTCGGTCAGACGAGCGTTCTGCTCGAGCGCGGTTCCGGATGATTGAGTCGCCAGGTGCGCCGCGACCGATGCCGATTCCGACGCGCGCCCGAGCTTCAGAAGCGCGCGTGCGAGTTCAAGCTCGCCGGGCGGCGTCATCACGCTCTGCGGATAACTATTTCGCAACCGCTCGAAGGTGGTAGCGGCGCCGGCAAGGTCGCCCTGATCGCGCTGGGCCGAGCCAAGATAAAAGAGTGCGTAATCGGCGAGCGCCGGAAAATTGTTCGCCGCGTAAGTGAGCTTCGGTATTGCACCGGCCGCGTCGTGCGACTCGTACGAGCTGTAGCCATCGACGAATGCCTGGCGCGCGCCCGCAGGCGCGGTGTCTGGCGGCAAAGCCACAGGCGGTACCTGCGCGAGAGGTCCAGGAGCCATCGCCGACTGCTCGGCGCTCGCGGTACGCGAATGCGCGATCGCACTGGCGCATCCGTAGAGC
>JBAPSR010000219.1:0-9783 GCA_049281755.1 Binataceae bacterium (SeqCode) | reverse complement strand
ACGTACCCGAACCCAAGACGATTGCGATTCCGTGACCCAAGCGAAATCAAAGGGGAGCAGCAATGCAGTCTAGAAAATCAATCAGAAAAACATTCGGACTCTGGACGGTCGCGATTGCCTCCGCATGGGCGATCGCGATCGCCGGAGCCCGTGCCTCCTTTGCCGACGGCGTCAAGCCGATCGCGCAGGTTCCGCTCACTATCACGGCTGGCGAAACCTACACGGTTGATAACCTGGCGCTCGGAAGCCGGCCCGCGGTGCAAGTGATCGAAAATCCGCACGCGCTGGTAATTCATTCGGAGATGCCCGGCAAGCTCATCTTGCTCGGCGCCGAACGTGGCCGATGGATCGTCGTCGTCACTCGCGCCGACGGCCACCAGGCCGCCTATGACGTCATCGTGACCAGCGTCGCAACGCCCGGTGATCCGCTCAAACCGGGCGAGAGCCCCAGCGCGACCAACCAAGAGGGGCTCGCCGGCCCGCGTGCGGCCCAGTCGTCATCGCCGGCACCGTCGATGGGATTGGCCGCCGCGCCGCCGGCTTCTCCGCCGCCAGGCGAGGTCGTGCCGATAGCAGACACGAGCGCCGCGCCGGTCGCGGTATCAAACTCGCAAACCTTCGGCTTTGCGCCCGCGGTTAAGCAGGCAAACACTTCGCCGGGCTCCGAAACTCCCGTCGGTAATTGGCGCAGCAACCCCGCAGTCGGAGCCGCGGACGCGTCGCCATCAGCTTCCGGAGGTCCGGGTGCGCCGAATTACCTGCCCGACGATTCGATCGTAATGATGCAGGGAACTTCGCATGTGATCGATTTCCGCCGCCGGCTCATCCGTGTCTCGATCGCGGATTCCAAAATCGCGGACATCCAGGTGATCAATCCGTCGCAGATAAATCTGGTCGCTTACACTCCCGGCTTTACAACTCTGGCGGTCTGGGATGATCACGGCGACTACCAGGAACGCCAGGTCCGCATCGACGCCGGAGGCAGGCAGCAGGTGATGCTCAACTGCATCGTCGCCGAGCTGGACCTCTCCAGTGCCGAGAACCAGGGCGTCAACCTGTCGCTCGCGCTCACCAATTACGGCTTTTCGATTGTCGGATTGCCGGGCGCGGTGGCGACACCCTACACCGCGGCGTCGCAGTTGGCGTCGTCATCTTCATCTACTACGGCGGCGGGCGGAGTTCTGGGCCCCGGTGGCCAGCTCATCCCGCTGGTTCTGTCTCCGGGGCTGACCTATGGGGTTGCGGGCCAAAACTCGAACGTTCAGACGCAGAGCTTCTTTCAATTTCTCGAAACTCACAATCTGGCGAAAATCCTGGCCGAGCCGCATCTGCTCGCCAACTCGGGCGAGCAGGCCAAATTTCTTTCGGGCGGCGAGATTCCGATCGTGATCGCGCAAGCGCTCAACACTTCGATCGTGTTCAAGCAGTTCGGCACCTCGGTAGATTTTTTGCCCACCGTCATCGGCCGCAACACGATCGAGCTGTACGTCAAGCCCGAGGTTTCGCAACCCAACTTCGCCGAAGGCGTCACGATGTTCGGCTTTACCGTGCCGGCTTTCGTAACCCGCCGCGCGCAAACCATGGTCACCCTGCGCGATGGGCAGACGCTGATCATCGCGGGTCTGATCCTGCACAACCCGGTCGCGACGGTTAACAAGGTGCCTTATCTCGGCGACGTGCCGTACCTGGGCGGATTGTTCCGCACCACTTCTCACACGACGCAGGAGACCGACCTGGTGATGAGCGTGACACCGCAGATCGTCAGGCCGCTGCCCGAAGGCGCGCAGGTCGATCTGCCGCATGGCAGCAGGCTCGCGCCCGAAGATATCAAGACGCGCGAAATCATTCCGCCCGACGCGTCGAGGCCGCGCTTCTAGCCGCTGCCGTATAGGAGGATCTCGTGTCAGTGCTCGGAGCAAATAACGAAACCCGGCGCGGAACACTGCGCGTGTTCCTGATGGGCGACAACGCCGAGGTCCGCGGCATCGCCAAAACCGCGTTGCTGGCGCTGGGCGATCCTCCGCTCCAGATCGAAGAGGCCGGCCTTGGCGCGCTTCCCACCACCGGCGCGCCCGACGTTTTGATGGTGATGCTGGCGGGCAATGAAGAAGCGAGCCTGCGCTGTTTGCAAACCCAGGCCGGACAGATTCCGCGCCCCGTCATCTTTGCGCTCTTGCAGACGCGCTCGCCCGGCTTGATGAAACGCGCGCTGCGCGCGGGCGCCGACGAGTTGTTGCTGGTACCGATCGATCCCGGCGATGCGACCTGCGCGTTGCTGAAAATCAGCGAAGCGCGCTGGCGCTCGGACCGCCGCGACGGCGGGGTGGTCTGCTCGTTCGCCAGTATTGTCGGCGGAGTAGGGGTCACGACCCTGGTTGCGAACCTGGGACTTGCGCTGTGCCAGAGCCAGAAGCGCGTAGCGTTGATCGATCTCGATCTTCAGACCGGAGGACTCGCGGTGGTGCTCGGGCTGGAACCCGAAGTCACGATCCTGCCGCTCATCCGCCTGGACCGTAAGCTCGATTCGATCCAGCTCGAATCCGCGCTGACCAAACATCCGTCGGGCCTCTACCTGCTGGCCGCGCCCAAGCGGATCGAGGAGGGCGAGCTGGTCAGCGACGTGACCGTCGGAATCGTGATCGACCTGATGCGGCAGCTATTCGATTTCGTGATTATCGATTGCGGCGATCATATCGACGAGAACGCGGTCGCCGCGTGGGAGCGCTCCGAGCATCTGTTCTATGTCCTCGAGCAATCGATCACGTCGGCGCGATGCGCATGGCGGTTCATCGATCTGTTCGAGCGGCTCGGGCTGACCTCGCTTGCACCGCGCTTTCTGCTCAATCGCCATCGCCCGATGCATCCGATCACCGACAAGCAGATCGAAACCACGCTTGGGCGCGAACTCTACGCGCGAATTCCCGCCGACGATCGCGCGCTGGAACGCGCCGAAGTCACCGCCAAGGATCTCTGGCAAGTCGCACCGGCCTCGGCGCTGGCGCATTCGCTCGAGGATCTCGCGCGCCGCATCGCACCCACTGTCATCTTGCCCGCGGCCGAACCCGACCCGGGCTTTATCGCGCGGCTAAGGTCCGCCTTCGTCACCCACGCTTGAGGTTTGAATCATGGGACTTGCTCAAAGACTCAACAACGCCAATTCCGGAGCGGCTGCCGCGGACAGCGCGGCCGCACCGAGCTCGCTTATCGGAGGCACCGTCAAGCGGCGCAAAGACCCGCATGTCGACGGCTCGCGGCGGCGCAAAATCAAAGTTCACAATCGCCTGTTCGAAACTATCGACGTCTCGAAGCTCGAGTCGCTCGAACCCACCGCGATGTCGGCGAAAGTCACCTCGGCGATAAGCGAGATACTGAACGAAGAAGGGCGCCTGCTGACCGACGCCGACCGCAGCCGCCTGGTCGAGGAGATCAAGAACGAGCTGCTCGGCCTGGGACCACTGGAACCGCTGCTGCGCGACGACGACGTCACCGACATCCTGGTTAACGGTCACGACCAGGTCTATGTCGAGCGTTTCGGCAAGCTGCATCCGGCCGACGTTCACTTCCAGGACGACCAGCATCTGATGCTGATCATCGATCGAATCGTTTCGCGCGTCGGACGCCGCGTCGATGAGTCCTCGCCGATGGTCGATGCGCGCCTGCCCGACGGTTCGCGCATCAACGCGATCATTCCGCCGCTCGCGCTCGACGGTCCGTCGCTGTCGATCCGGCGTTTCGGGCGCAAGCGCTACGACATCTCGGGGCTGGTCGAAAAGGAATCCATCACCTGGGAGGTGGTCGAATTCCTGCTCGCGGTGGTGCGCGCGCGGCTCAACGTGATCGTCGCCGGAGGCACCGGCTCGGGCAAAACCACGATGCTCAATTGTCTGTCGGCGTTCGTGCCCGAAGACGAACGTATCGTCACGATCGAGGATTCCGCCGAGCTATCGCTCCAGCAGCCCCACGTGGTGCGCCTGGAATCGCGCCCGGCGAATCTCGAAGGCAAGGGCGAGATCACGCAACGCGACCTGGTGCGCAACTGCTTGCGTATGCGCCCGGACCGGATCGTCGTCGGCGAGGTCCGCGGCGCCGAAGTGTTGGACATGCTGCAGGCTATGTCCACCGGACATGACGGCTCGATCGCGACGGTCCACGCCAACTCGACGCGCGAATGCCTGGGACGCTTCGAAATGATGATGCTGTTGTCGGGAGTATCGATCCCGCAGCGCGCGATGCGCCAGCAGATCGCGTCGGCGATCAACATGATCCTTCACGTCAGCCGCCTCTCCGACGGTACGCGCAAAGTGATGAAGGTCTCTGAGATCACCGGAATGGAAGGCGACATGATCATGATGCAGGACCTTTACGAATATGTCCGCGGCGACCCGCGCCCGGACGGAAAGCTCTCCGGCCAGTTGCGCTCGACGGGAGTGCGCTCGCACTACGCGCCGCGGCTGGAAGCGGTGGGCTACAAATCCGACGCGCGCCTGTTCAAGGCGGCGCAGCCCTAGAGCGATGGATCTGGTAATCGCCACGTCCGCGTTTGCGCTGGTGCTGGTCCTCGGCGGATTTGTTATCGCCCGGCACAAGGGGTTGCCGTGGCTCGGACGCAACGTGATGCGCCGGATGGCGCCGGCCAAGACCGTGTCCGCCGACGGAATTTTCCGCACCGGCCATCGTCGCAACAAGGAAGCCGCCACCCGAATCCTTGCGCGCCTCATGCGCATCAACCTGATCCAGAAGCTTGAGCAGACGATGTGGCAGGCCGGGATGTATCTGCCCGTGGCAGACGTTTTGCTCGTGATCGTTTTGCTGGCTGGCGCCGGAATCGTTGGCGGCGGCGCCTTTTCGAGCGATCCGCTTATTCCGATCGGTCTCGGCTTCGGCATAGGCATCCTTCCGCTGATGTATATCCGGGTTCGGCGCCAACGTCGCCTCAAGGCCTTCGCGACGCAGCTTCCGTACGCGCTCGATCTGATCAAGTCCTCGATCGAGGCGGGCCATTCGCTGCTGCGCGGTTTCCAGGTAGTGGTCGCGGAATTCGGCGATCCGATCGGCAGCGAGTTCCGTTCGGTGATCGAACAGTCGCGCCTGGGATTGCCGCTCCCGCGCGCGCTCGAGGACATGCTCGAGCGCGTTCCGATCGAAGACCTGCGCCTGCTGGTGGTCGCGGTGCGGGTTCAGTCAGAGGTTGGCAGCTCGCTCGCGCAGATTATCGGACGGCTTTCAGAGATCGTTCGCACCCGGCAGAAAATCCAGCAGCAGATCCGCGCGATGACCGCGCAATCGCGAATGAGCGGAATGGTGGTCGGATGCCTGCCGATCGCGATGCTCGGCGCCTTCAGCATCATCCAGCCCGCGTACGTTCACACGCTATTTTACGATCCCTCGGGACAGATGATCCTCAAGGTTGCCGCGGTGCTGGACATCATGGCGTTCGTGACCATCCGGAAACTTCTCAAGGTGGAATTCTGATATGTCGGCACTGTACATAACTCTTGCTTTCATCCTGCTGATGGGCGCTGCGATGGTGGCGGCGTATGCCGCGCTGTTCGGCACTCCGCGCGTGCTTGACGATCGGATCACCGACATGGGGGTCAAGATGCGCGTCAGCGTCAACGATGCCGGCGTCGCCAGCGAGGTGGATGCTTCACTGTCGCGCGCGCTGTTCCGCTGGGTTGCGCAACGCCTGCCCGCGCCGGCCGCCGACTCTCCGAAAGCGGAAAAGCTTGCGCATCAGCTGATGCAGGCGGGTTTTCAGCACTCGCGCGCCGCAAGGACTTTCCAGGTGGTGCGGACGATCTCAACCGCGGCCTGCGCGATACTCGCGCTGGTGATCGCGCTTGCCTCGAACCGATCGGGCGTAATGGTGATCATGGCGTTGGTGGCGGGCGCCGGTGTCGGCGCATTCATCCCCAGCTTTTATCTCGGCCGCAAAGCGCGAAAACGCCAACGCGCGATCGCAAGCCAGCTCTCCGACGTGCTCGATCTGCTGGTGGTATGCGTGGAGGCCGGGCTCGGGTTGTCGGAAGCGATCAAGGTCGTCGGCGCGGAAGCCGAACGCCACGGTCAGGCAATCGGTACCGAGCTCGCGCTGGTCTCGGGCGAGCTTGCCGCGGGCTCGAGTCTCGGCCAGGCGCTTCGGCAGTTCGCCGACCGGACCGCCGTCGCGGATGTGAAGCCGCTGGCGGCGACCCTTATTCAGAGCGAACAGATCGGCGCTCAGATTGGACCCGCGCTGCGCTCGATCTCCGATTCGCTGCGCTCCGCGCGCAAGATGCGCGCCGAGGAAGCGGCGCAAAAGACCACCGTAAAGATCATGTTCCCGCTGGTGCTGTTCGTTCTGCCCGCGATGATGAGCGTTATCGTGGGACCCGCGATGATTCAGATCATGCAGACCCTGTCCAAATAAAGAGGCTTGACGGCGGCGCGCTATCGGTCTGTATTGAAACCTCGGCGCCGCGATGGACGATACCGTATCAAAAACCCGGGCCTTCGAGCTCTGGAACGAAGGCATGCGGCATTACCAGTTGCGCGATCTGGACGGCGCGATCCGCCTCTATACGAAATCGATCGAAACTTTTCCCACCGCGGAGGCGCACACATTTCGCGGATGGGCGTATCACACGCAGGGGCGGATCGATGACGCGATCGCCGAATGCAAGCGCGCGATCGCGGTCGATCCGTCGTTCGGCAATCCTTACAACGATATCGGCGCCTACCTGATCGCCAAGGGCGAGCTCGACGAGGCGATCGAATGGCTCGAAAAGGCCAAGCTCGCGCCACGCTACGAGCCGCGTCATTTTCCGCACATGAATCTCGGCCGGGTCTACGAGCACAAAGGAATGATCGCGCGCGCGATCGAAGAGTTCGAACAGGCGCTCAAGTTCCAGGTCGATGAACCGGCGTGCGTCGCCGCGCTCAAGCGGCTGCGCTCGATGCTGAACTGATTCGCGACGCGCGCGCGCAGGAGAACCCTGATGCTCAAGGTTGGCGATCGCGCGCCGGAATTTACGCTTCCCGCGCACGACGGCAGGATCATCTCGAGCGCGGACCTGCGCGGGCGCAAACTCCTGCTGTGGTTTTATCCCGCCGCCAGCACTCCCGGATGCACCGTCGAAGGCCGCGGCTTTCGCGACCATCAGAGCTACTACGACGAAAACCAGATCCAAATCCTCGGCGTCAGCTTCGACAGTACCGAAGCGAACGCAGCGTTCGCACGCAATAACGGATTCAATTATCCGCTGCTCTCGGATACCGCGCGCGAAACCGCGCTGGCTTACGGCGCATGTTCCGATCGCAAGGCGCCATCGCCGCAGCGCGTGAGCTTTCTCATCGACGAGGAGGGCCGTATCGCGCGCGTCTATGATCAGGTCGATCCCCGCGACCGTCCGGCGCGTGTGCTCGCCGAGTTGCTGGACGGTTGATCGACGCCGTGCGTATCAACGCCATCGGCAGGTCAAATATCCAGTGTCGTGATAATCATCTCCAGCGACTGAGTATTCATGCCTTTCATAGAGTACCTCTGGCTAACTGCCTGAATGTGTAATTCCCTTTCCTCAGACAGAGAGAGGTTGTGCGCGGGCGACATCGCGATGGCGTAACGCCAAAAAACCGGCGTAAATTCCGATCGCGGCCGTCCGAGGATCGAACATTGCGCAGATGTGGCAATTTGAATCACCGTGGCCTGTCAATTGCTACACTCCCTTCGTGGTGACGGATCGCGACATTGCAGCTCCCGCGCTCGAACTGGCGGGAGCCGAAAACGGAGTGAGTCTGGCTGCCGAAATCGACCTTGGTGTTTCGGAGTTGGAACAATCGCCGCGCGTTACGCTCGCGCGTCTGGCGCAGGGTGCCGAGCGGATCGGTGGAATGGTGGTCCGTTCCGCGCAAGTTCGCAAAGTCCTGAAAACCATAGCGCGGTTGAGTCCTTACAAGGCAACCGTCCTCATCTACGGAGAATCGGGAACCGGCAAAGAGCTGGTCGCGCGAGCGTTGCACACGCTCGGCCCGATGCCCAACGGACCATTCGTCACTTTCAATTGCGCAAACCTGCTCGAATCGCTCGCGGAGTCTCAGCTATTCGGGCATGTGAAAGGCGCTTTCACCGACGCGCGCGAGGATTCGTTTGGTTACTTCCGCTCGGCCAACGGCGGCACCCTGTTTCTCGACGAGATCGGCGAGTTGCCGCTGAAGCTGCAGCCCAAACTCTTGCGCGCGGTCGAGACCTGCGAGATTCAGCCGGTGGGATCGTCGCATACTCACAAGATCGATATCCGGCTGGTGGCGGCTACCAATCGAGACTTGCGCGCGATGGTCAAGGCGGGTCAGTTCCGCGACGATCTGTACTATCGCCTCAACACGGCGGCGATCTTTCTGCCGCCGCTGCGCGAGCGGCGCGAGGCGATCTCCGCTTTCGTCGCGCACTTTATCGAACACTACAATCGGCTGTTCGGTAAGGAAGTGAAGTTTGTAGATCGCCACGCGCTGGATTACCTGCTCGCCTACGGATGGCCCGGCAACGTGCGCGAGCTCGCCCACGCGATCGAGAGCGCGGTGATCCTGGCCGAGAGCGACTGCCTGATTGCCGACGATCTGCCCGAGCATATTCTCGAGATCGCCGGCAGCGGTGTCGGCGGCGAGCTGGCGGATTCTCACGCTGCGCCGGCGCTCGATGGTCCCGCAGAGTCGCATGCGGGAAATTCCAACGGAGGTCCGGCGCCGCTGCTTTTAGACGAGGTGATCAAGCGCACCCTGATGCGCTCGCTCGAAGAGACCGACGGAAACCGCCGCCGCGCCGCCGACCTGCTCGGCGTTTCGCGCTCGACGCTCTACCGGATGCTCGCGCGTTACGGAATTGGCGAAAACGCCCACTCGGGTTCCGCGCACTCTGCCGAACCGATCAACGACAAAGAGCCGGGCGCCAGCAACGATTCGATCCTCTAGTACGAGGGTTGAAATTTTATCCGTGAATCGCGCACAATCGCGGTCCGGATGAACAAGTCAGCCGTTTTCGAAAACCTCTCGATTATTTTATTCATCGCGGCGCTTGCCGGTGCCGCGCCGGCCGCCGCCGGGACCAATTCTCCCAAGCCTCCCGCCGATCTCTCCAATCTGGAACGGGAGGTCTCGCTCAAGATCGCCCACGTTCGCGGCGAGGGCCCGACTGATCCCGCCCAGCGCCAGAAGCTGCATGACGCCGAACAGCTCGACGCGAAGGCCGAGCAGGAAATCGGCGCGGGCGACTTCCGCTCCGCCGAAGACGACCTGGTTAAGGCCAACGCGCTCGCATCCGAGCTTGCGCATTAGCCGCGGCCGGCAGGCGCGCGGCGCGATAATGCGGTTTTTTCGCCGGGTCCGCTTTTGATACCGTTAATCCAGAGACGATGATTGGTCCCGATCAAATCTGGGGCGAAGCGGTTCGCACCCTTGAAGCCGGCGCCGCGTTTGCCCTCGCAACCGTGATCAACGTGCGCGGTTCGACGCCGCGCGAAATTGGCGCGAAGATGATCGTCCGCACCGACGGCCAGTTCGGCACTATCGGCGGAGGATGCGGCGAAGCCGAAGTCTTCCGCAAGGCGCGGCTCCTGCTCGAAGAAGGGCAGGGCGCCCGCCTGACTGAAGTCGATCTCACGGGAGATTTCGATCAAAAGGAAATCGGAACCTGCGGCGGAATCATGGACGTGTTTGTCGATATCTGGAAGCCCGGCTTCGACCTCGAGATTGCCCGCCGCCTGTACGACGCCGCCTCGCACAGCCGCCCCGCTGCGCTGGTCACGCTGGTCG
>JBAPSR010000218.1:0-1910 GCA_049281755.1 Binataceae bacterium (SeqCode) | reverse complement strand
ATCTGACCAATGAGGTTGCGCGCGCCAACGTCGATGCGGAGCGTCAGCAGACTTCCGCTTCGGCATGGTTCGAGCTCGGTTCCGCGATAATCCTGGGCGTCGTGCTCTATCTTTCGATTCAGTATCTCGCCGTCGCGCCCGCCGCACTGCTGATCCTGCTGATTTTGTTCGCGCGCGTGATGCCGCGGTTTCTTGGCGCTTTGCAGAAGTGGCATCTGTTCGTCAATGCGGTGCCGGCGTTCGTAAATCTGACCGCGATGCAATCGCGATTCGCAGCCGCCAGTGACGGCGATAAGAGCGGAACTGAACAACCCTCACCCACTCGCGATCTGCGCGGCGATATCCGCATCGTCGATGCGACTTTCGCTTACGCCCCCGGCGCCGCACCGGTCCTTGCTGGAATTAATCTAACGATCCCTGCCGGACAGATCGTCGCGATCGTCGGGCCGTCGGGCGCCGGTAAGAGCACAGTCGCGGATTTGGTAATGGGGCTCATAACACCGGATTCCGGATGCCTGATGATTGGCGGCGTGCCGCTCGAAGCGGGCGAGCTGCGCGGATGGCGCGAACAGATCGGCTACGCCGCCTCGGATACGTTTCTGTTCCACGATACGATTCGCGCCAATTTGCTTTGGGCGCGTCCCGACGCCTCCGACGACGACTTACGCGCCGCACTGGCGGCTGCTGCCGCGGGCGAATTCGTCGCCGCGATGCCCTTGGGACTCGACACGATAGTCGGCGATCGCGGAGTCACGCTTTCGCAGGGAGAGCGCCAGCGCCTGGCGCTCGCTCGCGCGTGGCTCAGGCGTCCGCGCCTTTTGATTCTGGACGAAGCGTCCAACAGCCTCGACTCCGAAACCGAGGCGCGCGTCCTCGGCGAGATCACACGGCGCCGCGGCGCGGTGACGGTCCTGATAATCGCGCATCGCCTCTCGACGATCCGATGCGCCGATCTGATCTACGTGGTCGAAGGCGGCCAGATAGTGGAGCAGGGTACCTGGACCTCGCTCGTCTCTCGCTCCGACGGAAGATTTCGCGCGCTGTGCGACGCTCAGACGCTAATCGCTTAAAAAATCAATCGGCCACCAAGACACGAAGGCACAAAGAAATCAAAGAGCGGACCTTTCCCGAAGGAACGGTCCGCTGCTTCTTGGTGTCTTCGATCTTGGCGGCGCCTGGTCTGCTCGTCATCCATGGCGAAACCCGGAGGTCACCTCGAAGGAGACGACAGGATAGTGCTCGTTGACGAGCTTCAAGAGATCCCACGGTGCGCCCGCCACCTCGGGCCGCGTCCAGGTAATTTCGTACCAGAGCCTGACGTGCTGTGCCTCGTCGCTTCGGCTCTGGCGGCGAAATTGGGCTTGGTAGCCATCCGGGAGGATCAAGTTATCCAGATCTGAGGTCGATGAAGCGCCGACCTCAGCGCTAATCACCAGCATCGCGCGGCGCTCGCGCGGAATTCGGATGTCGAGCCACTTTAGGGTCCACAACGTGATGACGGCTAATATCGTCGCCGCGATCCCGAGATCCAGTTGGCCGCCGCCGAAACAAAGCCCGATCACCGTGGTCACCCACAGCGTCGCCGCCGTGGTCACCCCGCTGACGAGATCGCCGCGTTTCAAAATCGTCCCGCCGCCGATAAAACCGACGCCGGTCAGAATGCCGAGCGGCATACGCATCAGGTCCATGACGCCATAGGAGTCGGCTGTTTTCCCGCCAACCGAGAGCAGGACATTGGCCTGGATCATCGCAACCGACGCGGCCAGCGCCACCAGGATCGTGGTCCTGAGACCGGCGGCTTGTCCCCGCACGCCCCGGTCGAAACCGATTACCGCGCCGGCCACCATCGTGAGGACGAGGCGAAGCACAATATCTTGCCAACTGGGATGCAGGGGCATGTTCATTTATGT